>NZ_JBEXHP010000005.1:0-143643 GCF_040607895.1 Micromonospora sp. NPDC005220 | reverse complement strand
TCACCGACATCCTGCGCACCGCCCGCGCCACCGGCTCGACCCCGGCCGCCGCCGCCCACTCCCGCGCCCGCCAACGCATCGAACACGGCCGCCGCCAACTCGGAAGCAGACCTACTTCCCTCCCGATCAGGTCCAGCTCGCGTCGTGAAGCGGGCGCAGCCGTACTCGCGTTGAGCCTGGGCGGGCGACTGCCCATCCGCCGGCGGCCGAGGGCCGGCCTGTTCCCCACCACCGACGATCGCGATCGAAGTCCGCTCGCGAGGCGCCTCTGGTCCACACTGACGCGGGGGTGAGCGCCGCCAAGGCGGCATACCAGCCGGGCAGTTCGTGGGCCCGCCGGTACTGCTCGGCGGAGGTTCGCCGCGCCGGGCCAGCGCCTCAGCGAAAGCCGCATACTGCTCACTGCGCAGCATCCAACCGCGGTAGACAGGCGAGCAGCCGCAGAACACCGGCGAGGTGTTGCATGTCCTGTGCGCTCACCACGCCCGCCGCGTCCAATGGAAACTCGTTGCCAGCCACACCTGGTCCGACACCGGACTCTTCTTCGTCCTCGATCGGGCATCAGGCAAACCGCCAACCAATGCGACGTGCCCGACACCCTCAAGTCCCGGCCGGTGATGCACCCTTCGGACTGCGTGCATCGGTCAGGCCTGCGACGAGCAGCAGGTACGCGGTCAGTTCGACCGCCGCCGTGAGCGCCGGCATCGGGCGCGGCATGGACAGCGTGGGCGTGATGGCATCCCAGGCAAACACAGCGTAGTCGTTACCCACGGACAGGGGCATCGGGACCGTGGCAATGCATGTGTCGATCAGAGGCAGCGCCATGAGTGCCAACAACGCCGCGCCGATCGAGGCGAGCCGTCGACCGTGACCTGCGAGCGCCGAGGCGAGTGCCAACGCGGTAATCCCGAGCACCAGGGGCGGCAGGACCGCCATGCTCACGGCCATCATCAAATCGGCAAAACCGGTGCCAGACGCTCGTGGAGGTTCAGCAGCAACGGCACGCCAAGTACTAACGATACGCACGGCCGCGTACCCCGTGACCAGCACTGCCCCCACGACAGCCGACACCGCCGTTTGTCGATGCCACCCACCGCGGCGCCACGCGACGAGCAGCACCAACACCGCGGTCAACGAAGGCCATCAGAGAGAGAAACCCGACTCGAACGCGGACGGTGTCGCAAAGCCCGAGCCGGGCACGAGCACCTTCCAGCCGTCGCCATCGCTGTCCCGAGCGGCCGGCATCGTCCGGGCCGCATGCACAAGCAGGACCGCGAGACCTACCCCCAACGCCCAGCGAGGTCTCGGCGATCGGCTGACCATGGCATGAGCAAGGAGCAGACCGATGCTTAGCACCTCGGCGTAACGCCAGATCGGACGAGCCGTCAGGACACCTGCAACATGGAAGGCGGAGCACACAGCAGCAGCAGACAGGAGGAACAGCCGAGGACGCACGGGCGCATCCTGCCACCTGTAACCGCCAATCCCAGAGGCCCTCGACGCCCAGAAATCCTGCCCCCAGTTTGTCGGTCCGCTAGCGCGGTGAGGCGGGCGCGGAGGGCCGTCGCGGCCCTGTGTTCCCAATCTGCTTCCCCGATCCGCCGGCCCACCGACGCCGCGATGGGTCGGGCCCGCAGGGCGATTGCTCCCGCAGCCGCATCGGTCGGTCGGGAAGCACGCTCACGATCGCCGCGCCTCGTCAGCGGCAGATCCGGATGTGCGCGGCGGCCAGTCCGGCGAGGCGACCACTAGGATCCCGAACATGTCCGATCTTGCTGCGCGGTTCGCCCAGCTTGCTGGCGAGTACGACTCCCGAAAGAGATCGGCGACTGCGCTCGTCGGGCGCTGGGACTGGTACAGATGGCCGGGCCTTGATCTTCGTCCGTTGTACTTCGAACGGGACCTGCTCAAGGCTGGCCGCCGGTTGGACGCCAGACCGCCGGTGGATCGGGATGTTCTGCGCATCGGGTTCGACGCCGAGGGCCGCGCGCTGGTGATCGAGGAGTACAGCGGGTTTCTTCACGGCCGCCTGTACTACGAGACGTTCGTCAGCCACGACGGCGACGTGGTCGAGGCGGCGCACTTCGATACGGACGGGCCCATCTACCTGCACGAGTACCGCTTCGTGGACGGGTTGATGCGCTCGGCCGACACGGTCGCGCGGGGCGGCTCGGGGCGGGAGTCGTACGCATACACCCATGGGCGGATCAGCCGCGTCGAGATCGAGCACGACGGCCGGGCACCTTCGGTGCTGACGGCGGAGCACGACGACCGCGGCCTGGTCCGCGTCATCGAGGTCATGGGCCGTCGGTCCGAGGTGCGCTATGAGCGGCCGCCGGCCGGATTCGACCTCGAAGCGGCGTGCCGGAGCATCGAGGACGCCCTGTTCACGCTGATCCCGGACGCCGTGGCACGCCTGACGGTCGACGGCCCCGCCGCCTGCGTCGCGCTGAGCTACGACCGATCGGAGCCGCTGTCCTTCGAGGTCCGCGGGGCCACTGAGGACGAGCGCGCCGCCCTGGCGGCGATCGACGCCCAGGCGGCATGGTCGCCTGCCGACTTCGAGGCCAGCACCGACGTCGACCTCGACGACGCAGGATCGGTGCGGCTGGTACGACAGGAGCTCGCTTTGCTCGACGCCAGTGACCTCGATGCCGCCGCCGGATCCGAGGTGGGCCGGCGACTGTTGTGCACGGTGGCGGGTCGGCTCAACCTCCGCGACTGGTCAGACACGCTGCCAGTCGCCGACGACTTCGTGGTGTACCCGGTCGACCTTGAGTTGGTCGACCTGGAGCGGAACCTGGCCGACTGCCTGCCACCGGACCGGCTCGCCCAGCTACGCGAACGCGGCCTACTGTGACTGACCCGGCCAGGCCCAACCTCCGCATCCGCACATCGGCGGCAAACACGGACGGTCATGAGCAGTCGAGGTGCGGCCGCTTCGCTTTTCCCTAGGCTGCTTACGTGAGCATCAGGGAGGCCATCGAGACCGTACGTCTACGCAAGATCAAGCGCCCCGGTGGCGTCTTTTGGTACGACCTCCAGTGCGTCGGACAGGATCTCAATGGGACGTGGCTGCGAGGCCCGGTGGGTTCGGCATGGGGCGCTCCGCATGACTGCGGCACTCTGCCCGTACCCGTTGTGGTGTTGCTGGCAGCCGATCGTCCGTGGGTCGCGTGGTGGGTCGATGATCTCGCTGACCAACGACTGGAGATCGACGTATGCACTCCACCGGAGGCTACCGAGGCCGGCTGGCAGTATGTCGATCTTGAGCTGGATCCGGTGCTTCACGAGCTTGACGGGCGGGTCGAGATCGAGGATTGGGATGAGTACGAAGATGCCTGCCGGAACGGCTGGATGAACTCGGACGACGCCAAGCTTGCAAGGACCACGGCGCTGCGCTGCGCCGAGTTGCTCCTGCAGGGGACGGAACCCTGGCTGCGGCGTGGATGGCAGGTGCTTCGCCAGCCGATGTGAATAGGGCACCGCGCGCTCATCGGCATGAGCGCGTACGTGTCGGGGCGCTGAAGCGTGCCCGACCGAATCGCTCACGTGCCAGGGCGGGTCTGGCTCGGGCTGACGCAACTCCGCTGGCTGCCGGCTCGTTGGTGACCGGGGGCGGACGGAGGCGGACGATGGCGGCGGGGCGGGGTGCCGAGCTGCTGCGTCCTCCCACCAGTTCGGGCCGCGCAACCTTTCTGGAGCTGTTCTTCGATCTGGCCTTCGTGGTGGCCCTCACCCGGGTCTCGCAACGCTTCGCCGGCTTGAACGATGACACTGGCTGGGCGCTGGTCACCGGGTTCGGACGTACCCTGCTGCTCTTTCTGGCGCTCTGGCTGATCTGGTCGCACACCGCCTGGATCACCAGCCGTTACGAACCAGAGCAGCCGATCATTCAGGCCGTCGTGGTCGGCACCATGTTCGCCGCGCTGATCATGGCGGTGACGCTGCCACGCGCGATGGAGGAGCGAGCGCTGCCGTTCGCTGTCGCGTACCTGATGGTGATGGTGGTGCGGCCGCTGGTGGTCGCCGCCGCGCTGCGTGGCCATCCGCGACGTCTGGTGCCGTTCCGGCTCGCCGTGTGGGCCTCGGCGAGCGCGCCGCTCTGGCTGGCCGGCGCGGTGGGTCCGGACCGACTTCGCCTGCCGCTGTGGGCTGCCGCCCTGGCCATCGACAATCTCGCCTGGGTCCTGGGCTGGCCACTGCCGTGGCTCGGGGCCTCGAAGGTGGGCCTCTGGCGGATCGCGGGTACCCATCTCGCCGACCGCTATCAGCAGATGTTTCTCATCGCACTCGGTGAGTCGATCCTGGTCATCGGCGTGGTTTTCAGCGGCACTGACTATTCCGCCGAGCGGGCGGCGGCCTTCGCGGTCGCGTTCGCCACCAGCGCTGCTCTGGCGGATCTACTTCCACCGCGCCGGTCTGCTGTTGTCCGATGCGTTGGATCGGGCGGCCATGCCCGGCCGGCTGGGCGCGGTATTGGAACGGACGCATCTGCTGATCGTGCTCAGCGTGCTCGTCACGTCGGTCGGCTACGAGTTGGTGATCGACCATCCGTTCGGGCAGCCGCAGCCCAGTTGGCTGCTGTTCGTGGTGGCCGCAGTGCTGGCCCTTGTCGCGTTCCTCGACGCGCTGCGCAGCCGCGGACAGCCGCTGGAGGCTCCCGCCTCCCCGGTCGGGCGGGAGTCGTCCGACGTTCGAGACTCCGAGGCGTGACGGCGCGGCCGTAGCGGACCTGCGGTCCGGGGGAGACTAGCCGGCGGGTTCGGTCGACTGGCGCTCGGCGTTGATCTGAAGAAGCCCCTCGACGCCGCGGAGAAAGGTATCGGAGACCATCGCGGGGTCGAAGAGGCATCCGGCGGCCATGGCGCCGTCGCGGAGCATGACGAAGTGGCGCGCGGCGGGTTCCGCCGTCTCCTGGTGAACCTGCGCCATCAGCGTGCTGAGCGTGTCCAGGAACCACTGCCGGTGGGCGATGATCTCCTGACGCACCGGATGGTCCGCGGCGGGATACTCCGCTGCGGCGTTCAGGAAGGCGCATCCACGGAACCCGGGGGACTGGATGTTCTGTGCGATGGAGCCGGCGATGGCCAGGAGCGGGTCGACCGGCGAGGAGTTGTCGGCGATGGCCGCGTCGACCGTTTCGCGCTCCATCTCATGGACTTCCCGTAGATAGGCGAGGATCAAATCGTCCTTGCTGGGGAAGTGCCGGTAGAAGGTCGCCCGGGTCACCTTCGCCTCGGAGATGATCCGGTCAATGCCGACGGAATGGATGCCTTCCGCGTAGAAGATCCTGGTTGCCGTCGTGAGAAGCCGGAGGCGCGCTTCAGACGGCCGAATGTCGGGTTTGCCGGGCGCCATGCCACCAGCTTAGCGGGTAGAACGTTCGGTCTTGACGGTGGGGAGGTGAGGCTGCCATGCTGCGGGGGACAGAACGTTCGGTCTCTCTATCCCCTCCGCTGAAAGGATCACCCGTGACCACCATTGCTGCTTCACCCGGCATCTCCCAGACCGCGTCCGCGCTGCGGCGGCTGTACTTCGTCCGCTTCGCGTTCGCCATCGTGTGGGCACTCGTGACGATCGCCACCGCCAAGGAGATCGGCCCGCTCGCGGTGACGCTGTTCGTGCTCTACCCGTTGTTCGACGTGGGTGCCGCCATCTACGACCTTCGGTCGTCGCGGAGCACCGGCTCGCCGGCACTGCTCTACGTGAACATCGCGGTGAGCCTGATCACGGCGGTTGGAGTGGGTGTCGCGGCGGCGTCCGGGATTCCCGCTGTGCTGCGGGTGTGGGGCGGCTGGGCGATCGTCGCCGGTCTGGTCCAGTTGATCGTCGGTGTCACCCGTCGGAAGATGGGCGGCCAATGGCCGATGATCATCAGCGGCGGCATCTCGGTTCTGGCTGGTGGTTCCTTCATCGCAGGAGCCTCCGCGGATCACCCGTCGCTGACCAACGCGGCCGGCTACGCCATTCCGGGCGCCATCTTCTTCCTCATCGCGGCCATCCGCCTCGGCCGTGCCGCAAAGGGCAACTGACATGACCTCCATCGAGTACGACGTCGTCGTGATCGGTGCCGGTCCGGTAGGGGAGAACGTTGCCGACCGGGTCGTGCAGGGCGGGCTGACCGCCGCCATCGTCGAGCGGGAGTTGGTGGGCGGCGAGTGCTCGTACTGGGCCTGCATGCCGACCAAGGCGTTGCTGCGCAGCGCGTCCGCGCTGCGGGCAGCTCGCCAACTGCCGGGTGCGCGTGAGGCGGTGACGGGAGACCTGGACGCTGCCGCGGTGCTGGGCCGGCGGGACTCCTTCGCGTCGCACTGGCGGGACGACGGGCAGGTGTCGTGGCTGACGTCCGCCGGCATCGCACTGCACCGAGGTCATGGGCGGATCAGTTCCACCCGGGTCGTCGAGGTGAACGGCGTCGACGGGGTCACCACGAGGCTGACCGCGCGGCACGCGGTGGTCGTCGCCACCGGCAGCAGCGCGCTGTTACCCGACATCCCGGGTCTACCTGCGGCGGCGCCGTGGTCCAGCCGCGAGGCCGCTTCGGCCGCGTCGGTTCCCCGCCGGCTCGCCATCATCGGTGGTGGCGTGGTGGCGGCCGAGATGGCGACCGCGTACGCCGCCCTGGGATCGTCGGTGACGGTGCTGGCTCGCGATCGGATGTTGCCCTCGGCCGAGCCGTTCGCCGGTGAGCGGGTCACTGATTCGTTGCGCGAGGCCGGAGTGTCGGTACGCCTCGGCACGGAGGCGGCATCCGTCGAGCGCGACGACAGCGGAACCGTGCACATCGGGACCACCTCGGGCGAACGGATCGAGGCTGACGAGCTGCTGGTGGCTGTTGGTCGTACGCCGAACACTCAGGACCTCGGCCTCGACGGCATCGGGCTGGTGCCCGGTCAGTGGCTGGCGGTCGACGACACCCTGCGCGTCGTCGGCGGCGGAGGCTGGCTGTACGCCGCAGGCGATGTGAACCGGCGGGCGCTGCTGACCCATCAGGGCAAGTATCAGGCGCGGGCGGTGGGTGACGTGATCGTGGCCCGGGCCAAGGGTGAGAAGGTCGAGGACGGCCGGTGGGGTCGGCACGTGGCGACGGCGGACGAGCGTGCGGTGCCACAGGTGGTCTTCACCGACCCGGAGATCGCGTCGGTGGGTCTGACGGCGGCGGCGGCTGAGGCGGCTGGGTTGCGGACCCGGGTCGTGGACTACGACCTGGGTGCCGTTGCCGGGTCCGCTCTGCACGCGGACGACTACCAGGGGCACGCCCGGATGATTGTCGACGAGGACCGGAAGGTGATCGTCGGTTGCATTCTGGCCGGCCCGGACGTGGCGGAACTGATCCACGCCGCGACGATCGCCATCGTCGGTGAGGTCCCGCTGCACCGGTTGTGGCACGCCGTTCCGGCGTACCCGACCGTCAGCGAGGTGTGGCTGCGGCTGTTGGAGACGTACGGCCGCTGACGGCGCACCGGCGCTCGTCCCGGCGCTGTCGGCGCCGGGACGGGATCCGGTTGCCGATCGGGCCCGGTGACGTCCCGCACGTCTTGGCGCGGCGCTGTGGGAGCAGCGTCAGGAGACCGACGGCGGCCAGCGGTGTGTGCGCCACTCGCTCCAGGTCGCGAACCCGACCGGTGGGTCATCGATGGGTCCGCTGCCGTCAAGCTCGGCTGGCGTCGGGATCTCGAAGCTGGCGGCCCACTCGGCGAGTTCCTCGTCGGACATGGGCCACGTCGAGTGTGGCGCCTCGGCTAGGCGTTGAACGAGTCGTCTGCGCTGCTCGGAAGGCGTGAGATCGAAGTAGCACACCTCCACCGGTACGCCGAGGTCTGCCGCTGCCTGCCGTAGGGCGGAGCGCTCGTCTCGACTCCAGAGGCCGAAGTCGATCACCACATTGTTGCCGAGTTCGAGGGCGCGAAGACCGATCTCGATGAGCCGTCCCTCGATCACGTCCTGAGCCGATGGCGGATTCTCGTGCCCGTAGAGGGCCTTCACCCACTCGTCCTTCGTCAGGCGAAGGGCACTGCACTCGATCTCGATACGCCGAGCAGCGGTGGTCTTCCCCGTGCACGGCAGCCCCACCATCAGGAACAGTGTTGGTTGCGTCATCATCACCCGCTTCCGACCGCCCATCATTGCCAGCCCTTCTGGGCGCTTGTCACCGGGGTGGCGATTGCGGCGTGAGTATCAGCTGCCCGAGTTCCTGGGTGCATCGGGTGAGCGCGACGTAGAGGCCGTTCCAGCCGCGGGGTTCAGCGGCGACACCCTCAGGGTCGATGAGGAGGGTCGCGTCCCATTCCAATCCTTTGGACTGGGTGGCGGTGAGCACTGGCACGTCACTCAGCACGGTTTGGAGTTCGGCGATGCGGTCCGCGGGGGCGACGACGCCGACGGTGCCGCCGCGCCACCGTTGCTGCAACTGCCGCACCGCTTCGACGGCGGCACTGGCGAGCTCGGCGGGTGCGATCGTCAGCTCCCAGGGGACGATGCCGGAGGAGCGTACGGCGCGTGGTGGCGCGTTGTGGCTGCCAGCCTTCTTCAGGACCGGTTCGGTGAGGTCCATGACCTCGCGTGGGGTCCGGTAGCAGATGGTGAGTTCCGCCGCTGTCCAGCGGTCTCCGAGAACAGCCTGCACCGCTTGTGCCCAGCTGGTGTGTCGGTGCGCTGCCTCCGCCTGGTCGATGTCGCCGACGGCGGTGATGGAGCGACTGGGACAGCGGCGCAGCACCATGTGCCATTGCATCTCGGACAGCTCTTGCGCCTCGTCGACGACGACGTGGCCGTACACCCAGCCGCGCTGCCGGCGAGCACGGTCGGCCAGGAACTCGCCCTGTGGTTGCGGGGCGTCCACCTCGCCGAGCAGGTCGGCGAGTGCGTCGAGCAGAGGGATGTCGCTCGGTGCCCAGGAGGCGGGCTCGGCCGCGACCGCGGTGATCTCGTCGGGGGACAGCTGTGGGGCGAACCGGGCCAGCAGGGTGCGGTCGGCCAGGAGGTCACCCAGCAGGGTCTCGGGGTCGAGGGTGGGCCACCATGCCTCGATGAACCGGGCGATGGTCGCGTTTTCGGCGATCCGAGCACGGAGGTGCTCGATCTCGTCCTCGGAGAGCAGTCCGGCGACCTGACTGCCGGTGGACGGCCGGGTGGAGTGGTGCTCATCCGCCATGCTCCTGTCGACGCGGGCGAGGATGTCCTCGAAGCCCTCCTCCATCTCGTCCATCAGCGCCTCGCGCTGCTCGGCGACGACATCGGCGAGGAGGTGGTGCAACTGCTCGGCGAACGCCGCGCGGGCACGGTGGTACGGGCGCCCCTGTGTCGCCGAGGCGAGCGCCTGCGCCACCGTTGCGGCTGTGATGACGTAGAAATCGCCCTCCCAGCGCAGCTTCAGCTCGCGCGGCCGGGGCAGGAGCGACGCGACGTAGCGTTCGAGCGTGGGCTGCCAGAGGGCCCGGCCCTTGATCTCGGAGAGAAGGCGGCTCTCGTCGCGGCCCACCTGCACGTCGGCCAGCAGGGTGTCGCAGGTTGCCGCGACGACGGCGGTCTCACCGAGCGCGGGCAGCACCTGGCCGATGTACTGGAGGAACCGCGGCGAGGGGCCGAGGACCAGGACCGCCTGGTCGGCCATCGTTCGGTGGGTGAACAGCAGGTACGCGACGCGGTGCAGCGCAACCACGGTCTTGCCCGTGCCGGGACCGCCCTGAACGATCAGCGGGCCGGTCGCCTCGGCGCGGATGATGTCGTCCTGTTCGCGTTGCAGCGTGGAGATCGCCGTGGACATGTGACCGGTGCGCCGCTGGTCGAGGGCGGCCAGCAGGGCGCCTTCGCCGACGAGTTCCGCCGTCACGGTGCCGTCCAGCGGCTCGTCATCCACGCCGACCACGGTCGATCCCGTCGTGCGTATGTGACGGCGCCGTGCCTGACCCTGTGGGTCGCCGGCCGTCGCGGTGTAGAACGGTCGAGCTGCGGGAGCGCGCCAGTCCACCAGCAGAGGCTCACCGCCCTTGTCCTCGTCGCGGAGGCCGACACGGCCTACGTGTCGCACGGTGCCGTCAAGGCTGTCGAGGCGGCCGAAGACCAACCCGTCCTGTGCTCGTCGTAGCTCTTCGTACTGCTGGCGGAGCATCCGCTGCCGGGCCTGTTCCATCGCGTCCAGCGCCTCTGCCGACAGCTCTACCAGAAGGTGGTCGGCCAGCCGGTCGCGCCGGGCCGTGGCCACGTCCAGAAACGCCTGTTCCTCGGCGACCGCGTTTCGGCGCGCGACGCCTTCCGCGGCGGAGGTTGGCAGTCCGCCGTCCGGTGGTACGTCGCTGACGCCGGCGGTGCTGTTGCTCAGAGCTGCCTTCCGGCGCATTCGCGAATCCTTGTATCGGTGTTCCCCTCGGCTCGGATGAGCCCCCGCGTATTCGGCGGCAAGCATAGAGTCGGTCGCCTTCAGCGGCCAGGAAATCCGCCTGCGGAGATGGGAATCTCAATGCCTTGCAGGTCCGGGGTCACCTGTGGCTTCAATCAATCGCGATTCGCTTATTGACAGCCCAGTCCTTATCTGTTCTGCACGATCGGGAGTAGGTCGAGGTGCTGGTTTGGCCGGACCTGGGGCGGACGCTGGCTCGCGGACGGTCCTACTCATGAGGCGGCCGCCGGGGTCAGCTCAACGTGAAGGTCGCGTCGTCGACGTCGAAGGCGGTGACGCCGTTGCCGGCCATCTCGCTGCTGACGAAGCTGACCGTCGCGCTGCGTTCGGTCGTCGCCGCCCCGGTCGACATGACGTATTCCCGCCACTGCGACCCACCGTCGAAGGCAAGCGAGAACCGGGTCTTCGGGGGTATTCCGGTGACCGCCATACCGACGTTCAGGTAGTCGCTACGGCTGGTCTCGGTGGTGGTCGTCCGGACCCAGAAGCGGACCGTCAGGTCGCAGTTGGCCGGCACGGTGACGGTGGTACGCAGCAGGTCGGTACGTGTCACGTCCAGCCCCGCGAAGGTGGCGTACGCGCGGCCGGTGTGTGCGGGCCGGCTCACGTCGCCCAGCACGACGATGCGGGGCCCGGCGGTCCAGCCGGTGGTGCCGCGCTCGAACCCCGGGTTCGGGTGGATCTGCCCGGCGCAGGGCGGGTCGGCGGCTGGCTGGCCGTGGGATGCGCTGCCCGTGGCCAGGAGCAGCAGGGCCGCGGCCGCGACGGTGGTGACGAAGGTCTTCATCGGTTCTCCCCGTGTCCATACATTCGAGATGGTCGATGCGTATCGACCATGCGTGATGGACGTGGACGCGTCAAGCCCTTCCCAACGTCGGCTCCGCACCGGCGGTGGCGGCCCGGAGAGTGTCAGCGCTACTGGCGGCGGCGGGCGTCGGCCTCGCTGTCGAGCAGGTCGTTGAGCGTCAGCGCGGAGTTGATCAGTGAGAGGTGGCTGAACGCCTGGGGATAGTTGCCGATCTGCTCACCGGTCGCGGCGATCTCCTCGGCATAGAGGCCGAGGTGGTTGCTGAAGGTGAACATCTTCTCGAAGGTGAGCCGGGCGTCGTCCAGGCGGCCGGAACGGGCCAGCGCCTCCACGTACCAGAAGGTGCACATGTTGAAGGTGCCCTCGTGGCCGGGCAGCCCGTCGGGGGAGTGGACCGGATCGTACCGGTGGACCAGGCTGTCGGAGACCAGTTCGCGTTCGATCGCCTGCAGGGTGGACTGCCACAGCGGGTCGCTCGGCGTGACGAAACCGACCGACGGCATGGCGAGCAGCGCCGCGTCCAACACGCTTTCGTCGTACGCCTGCACGAAGGTGCCGCGGCCCCGGTTGTAGCCGCGGGCCATCACCTGGTCGTAGATGCGGTTGCGTTGCTCGGTCCAGCAGGTCATGTCCCCGGGGCGGCCGGTGCGGGTGGCCAGCCGGATGGCCCGGTCCAGCGCGACCCAGGACATCACCCGGCCGAAGGTGTAGTTGCGGGGGTGGTGGCGGCTCTCCCAGATGCCGGCGTCGGGCTGGTCCCAGTTGTGGCAGAGCCAGTCGACGAGCCGGACGGTGCTCTTCCACACCTGGTGCGAGACGCGGATGCCCTGCTCGTCGGCGAGGTGCATGGCGTAGAGCGCCTCGCCGTGAATGTCGAGTTGAAGCTGGTCGGCGGCGCCGTTGCCGATCCGCACCGGCCGCGAGCCGCGGTAGCCCTCCAGATGGTCCAGCACCTCCTCGTGCAGGTCGGAGGAGCCGTCCACCCGGTACATGATCTTCAGTGGGTCCTGGTGGTCGCCGGCCTCGCGGATCCGCTGATCCAGCCAGTTCATGTACCGGCTGACCTCCTCGGTGAAGCCGAGGCCGAGCAGGGCGTGCACGGAGAACGACGTGTCGCGTACCCAGGTGTAGCGGTAGTCCCAGTTGCGAGATCCGCCGACCAGTTCGGGCAGCGCGGCGGTGGGCGCGGCGATCATCGCGCCGGTCGGCGCGTACGTCATGAGTTTCAGCGTGATGGCGGAGCGCTCGACCATCTCCCGCCAGCGGCCGGTGTAGCGGGAGCGTTCAAGCCAGCGCCGCCAGTAGTCCCTGGTCCACTCGAACATGCCCTGGATCTCTTCCGGCGGGAAGACGCGCGGCTCGGTGTCGCCCGTCTCCAGGACCACCCCGCCGGTGTCGCCCTCGTTCAGCGTGCCGTACGCGACCAGGTCGCCGCCCTCCAGGCGGACGTCACCCTGTTCGGAGATCAGCCGCCGCGCCGGGTCTACCGAATTGAACGTCAGCGTCGCCGATCGGCTGCGGAAGACGTAACCGTTGGGGTGGCGCTCCACTTGATGCTCTTCGCGGGCGTAGTCGAACCGCGGTCGGCACTCCACCCGGAATCGCATGCTGCCTCGGACCATGGTGACGATGCGGACCAGGCGGTGCGTGTCGGTGACCCGCTCGCCGGTGACCGGCATGAAGTCCATCACCTCGGCCACCCCGTCAGCGCTGATGAAGCGGGTGATCAGGATGGGTGTGCCGGGCAGGTAGAGCTGCTTGGTCACGTACCGCACGTCGTGCGGCGCGATCTGGAAGTAGCCGCCCTTCTCCTTGTCCAGCAGGGCGGCGAAGACGCTCGGCGAGTCGAACCGCGGCGCGCAGAACCAGTCGATCGTCCCGTCACAGGTCACCAGGGCTGCGGTCTGCAGGTCGCCGATGAGTCCGTGATCCTCGATCGCCGGATAGCTGTCCACGTCTCTCCCCGGTTTGGCTGCGTCCTGCGCATCGAACCTAGGGGAGAATGTGTCGAATTAGGTGATATTCACGTTCCGCCACCCAGCCGCGTGCCCGGACCGGGATCCGGGGCCCGGTCCGTGCGGCGTCAGTGGAGCGGGCGGCAGGAGGAACGGATGACCAGCTCGGTGGGGAGCCGGATGTGGGTGTCGCGCTCGACGCCGGCGATCAGGTCGACGAGCAGGCGTAACGCCTCGGCGCCCATCCGCTGCAGCGGCTGCATGATGGTGGTCAGCGGCGGGTTGACCAGCGCCGACTCCGGTACGTTGTCGAAGCCGATCACCGACAGGTCGTCGGGCACCGAGAGGCCCATGTCGCGGGCCACTGTCATCGTCGAGATCGCGGAGAGGTCGTTACCCGCGAAGATCGCGCTCGGCCGGTCGGCGAGGGAGAGCAGCTCCGCGGCGGTACCGGCGGCGCTCTCGATCCGGAAGCCGCCGACGCGGACGAGCCGCTCGTCCACCGGCACGCCAGCGTCGGCCATCGCACTGCGGAAGCCCGCCTCGCGCAACTGCGCCGACTTCAGGTCGGTGCGCCCGCTGATGTGCCCGATCCGGGTGTGGCCGAGGGACAGCAGGTAGTTGGTCGCCAGCACGGCGCCGGCGAAGTTGTCCGAATCGACGGTGGGCAGGTCGGACGGCCCGGTGTGCGGGTCGACGGCCACCACGTGGAAGCTGTGTTCGGTCTCGACCACGGTCGGCGTGACGATCACGGCACCGTCGATGAGAGTGCCGGAGAGGCGGGCGAGAGAGCGCCGCTCCCACCCCACGGCCGCGCCCTCGCCGTCCCCGCTGGAGTAGGCCAGCAGCTGGTATCCGCTGCCCGCAACCTCCTGGGACGCCCCCTTGAGCAGCTCGGTCGAGAACGGCTCGAACTCGGCGACCAGGATGCCGAGCACGTTGGTGCGGTGGCTGCGCAGGCTCTGCGCCCCCAGGCTCGCCTCGTAGCCGAGCTCATGGATGACTCGCTGGACACGCTCGACGGTCGCCTGGGCCACGCCGTACCGACCATTGACGACCTTGGATACCGTCGCGACCGAGACGCCGGCACTGCGTGCGACATCCGACATCTTGACCCGCTGCTGAAACACCACGCCGATGATGATAGGGCCGCCGTCGGAGGTGCGTCGCGACCGACTCGAAAACGTTATCGATACCGATTGACATCAAGTTACGTGACTGTAAAACTTCGCCGCAGGCCGAGTACCGCGACTGACTAGTCGAGGAGACATCGATGGCAACGAAGCGCCGTACAAGTGCCGCCCTGGCACTGTTAATGACAAGTGTTCTCGTTGTCGCCGGGTGCAACGGCGGCGGCGAAGAGGCGGCCCCTCAGAGCGAGCTGTACAAGGACCCGGTGACCCTGACCTGGTGGCACAACGCCTCCCAGGACGGGCCCGGCAAGACCTACTGGGAGAAGGTCGCCAAGGACTTCTCCGCACTCCACCCCACCGTCAAGATCGAGATCGAGGCGATCGAGACGAACCAGCTCCAGCGCACCCGGCTCCCCGCCGCGCTGCTGAGCAGTGACCCGCCGGACATCTTCCAGGCCTGGGGCGGCGGCGAGATGAGCGAGCAGGTGGAGGCCGACTACCTCAAGGACATCACCGACCAGGTCAAGACCGAGGTCGGCAACATCGGCAGCGCCGCGGAGATCTGGCAGGTGAAGGGCAAGCAGTACGGCCTGCCGTTCCGGATGGGCATCGAGGGCGTCTGGTACAACAAGGACATGTTCGCCAAGGCGGGCATCGCGGCTCCGCCAACCACCTTCGAGGAGCTCAACGCCGCCGTCACCAAGCTCAAGGCGATCAACGTCATTCCGATCGCGGTGGGCGCCGGTGACAAGTGGCCGGCCGCGCACTGGTGGTACAACATGGCGCTGCGTGCCTGCTCGGTCGACACCCTCAAGAAGGCGTCCGCGGAGAAGAACTTCGACGATCCGTGCTTCGTGAAGGCCGGTCAGGACCTGAAGGCCTTCATCGACACCAAGCCGTTCCAGCCCAACTTCATCGCCACGCCGGGCCAGAACGACCCGACCAGCGCCAACGGCATGCTCGCCAACGGCAAGGCCGCGATGGAGCTCATGGGTGACTGGAACCGCGGCACGCTGGACACCGTCGCCACGGACAAGGCGAAGCTGGCGACGTTCCTCGGCTGGTTCCCGGTGCCGGCGATCGCCGGTTCCCCGGGTGACCCGAAGGCCGCCCTCGGCGGTGGTGACGGGTTCTCCTGTGCCAAGAACGCCCCGGCCGAGTGCGTCGAGTTCCTCAAGTACATCGTGAGCCCCGAGGTGCAGAAGGGCTACGCCGAGACCGGCACCGGCCTGCCGGTGGCCAAGGGCGCCGAGGCCGGCGTGCAGGACCCCGCGCTGAAGTCCATCCTGGAGGCCACCGCCAGCGCGAGCTACGTCCAGCTCTGGCTGGACACGGCCTACGGCAGCACCGTCGGCACCGCGATGAACGACGCGATCGTCGCCATCTTCGCCGGCAACGGGACGCCTGAGAAGGTTGTCTCGGCGATGAAGGCGGCCGCAAGCAAGTGACCTCCGCCAACCAGATCCGTATGCCCGCCGGCGGCGCTCCCGCGTCGCCGGCGGGCCCCCGCACGGCCGGGCGCGCGTCCGCCCGACGAGCCGACAACCGCCGCAAGTGGTACGAGATCATCGGGCTCACCACGCCGGCTGTTCTGGTCTACGTGATGTTCGTGCTGGTGCCGATGGGCTTCGCGGTCTACTACAGCCTGTTCCGCTGGCGCGGGGTCGGGCCTCCCACCGAGTTCGTCGGCTTCCGGAACTACACCCTCGCCTTCCAGGACCCGATCTTCCTCGACGCGTTGCGCAACAACGCCATCATCGTGTTCGGGTCGCTGCTGATCCAAGGCCCGATCGCCCTGGGCGTCGCCCTGCTGCTCAACCGTCGCTTCCGTGGGCGGGCCGTGTTCCGCCTGCTGGTGTTCGTGCCGTACGTGCTGGCCGAGGTCACCGTCGGCATCATGTGGAAGCTGCTGCTGACCGGTGACGGCACTGTCGACGCGCTGCTGCGGTCCCTGGGAATGGGCGGCCTGGTGCAGGCCTGGCTCGCCGACCTGGATATCGTCATCTGGACCCTGTTGGCCGTCCTCACCTGGAAATACGTCGGCTTCGCCATCATCCTGCTCCTCGCCGGTCTGTCCAATGTGCCCGATGAGCTGACCGAGGCCGCGGCCATCGACGGCGCGAGCTGGTGGCAGATCCAACGACACGTCACGATCCCGCTGCTCGGCCCGACGATCCGGATCTGGATGTTCCTGTCCATGATCGGCTCGCTACAGATCTTCGACATGATCTGGGTGACCTCGGTGCCCGCGGTGCGCTCCCTCGGCGCGTCGGCCACCATGGCGACGTACATGGTGGACAACGGGTTCTTCGCCCGGCTGTGGGGCTACGGCAACGCCGTGGCGGTAATCCTGTTCGTCATCTCCTTCGTGGCGGCGCTGCTGTTCCAGCGGTTCCTGCTTCGCCGCGACATCGAGGGCGCCATCACCGGAAGGGCGAAGTGACGATGGCCGTGAACACCGCTCTCCCCCCGCCCACCGGGCGCCGTCAGGTCTCCTGGGGCACGCCGCTCACCTACGCGCTCGCGCTCGCGGTCGCCGCGGTGTCGATCGCCCCGGTCATCTACGTGGTCATCGGCGGTTTCCGCACCACCCCGCAGATCGTCGCGGACCCGGCCGGTCTGCCCGACCCGTTCGTCTGGGACAACTACGCCAGGGTGCTGACCCAGAGCAACTTCTGGCAACAGGCGTTCAACAGCGCGGTCATCGCCCTCGGCACCACGCTCGCCGTCGTCGTGCTCGGGATGTCCGCAGCCTTCGTGCTCGCCCGCTACAGCTTCCGCGGGCGGGAAGGGCTCTACACGTTCTTCACCCTCGGCCTGCTGTTCCCGGCCGGGGCGGCGATCCTGCCGCTCTACCTGATGCTGCGGGACCTGAACCTGATCAACTCCTACTACGCGGTGATCCTCCCGCAGGTCGCCTTCTCACTACCACTGACGATCGTGATCCTGCGTCCCTTCCTCTCGGCCATCCCGAGAGAGTTGGAGGACGCCGCCGCCATCGACGGTGCGAGTCGGCTCGGTTTCCTCTGGCGCGTCGCGGTGCCGCTGTCGCGGCCCGCGCTCGTCACCGTTGGCGTCCTGGCGTTCGTGGCGAGCTGGAACTCGTTCCTGCTGCCGCTGCTCGTCCTCAGCGACGTCAACCTGCACACCCTGCCGCTGGGCGTGCAGAACTTCTCCAGCCAGTACACCACCGACACGGCGGGCGTACTCGCCTTCACCTCACTGGCGATGCTGCCGGCACTGCTCTTCTTCACGCTCGCGGAAAAGCAGATCGTCGGTGGCCTACAGGGTGCGGTGAAGGGCTGAGCGGCAGCGGCACGAGCACAACCAGAGGAAGGCACAGCATGACTGAGGTCCACGCGGTGGTGGACGGGCCGGCGCCGGCTCAGGCAGGTCCGAGGCACGACCGACCGGACGGGCAGGACGGCGGGGCCCGGCTGCGCGATCTCCTCGGCCGGATGACGATCGAGGAGAAGATCGCCCAGCTCGTCGGCTTCTGGGAGAAGGAGGACGGCGAGGCGGTCGCACCGTTGCAGGGGGAGTTCGGCGACGCCGTCAAGCTCGAGCACTTCTCCCGGCACGGGCTCGGTCACCTCACCCGTGCCTACGGCACCCGCCCGGTGGACGCTGCGGAACGCGCGTCCTGGCTGTGGAAGTTTCAGCGCGACCTGGTCACCGGGACCCGGCTCGGCATTCCCGCGATCGTCCACGAGGAGTGCCTCACCGGGCTGTCGGCGTGGAAGGCGGCAACCTTCCCCACCCCACTGGCCTGGGGTGCCGCGTTCGACCCCGAACTGGTCACCGAGATGGCCGCGGCGATCGGCGCCTCGATGCGCACCCTCGGCGTCCACCAGGGGCTCTCTCCGGTGCTCGACGTGATCCGAGACCCCCGCTGGGGTCGGGTGGACGAGTGCATCGCCGAGGACCCGTACCTGGTCGGCACCATCGGCACGTCGTACGTGCGTGGCCTACAGGCGCAGGGGGTGCACGCCACCCTCAAGCACTTCGCCGGCTACTCCGCCTCGCGCGCCGGGCGCAACTTCGCTCCGGTGCACGTCGGCCGCCGGGAACTGGCCGACGTGCTGCTCCTGCCGTTCGAGATGGCGCTCATCGACGGGGACGCCCGCAGTGTCATGCACTCGTACGCCGAGATCGATGGAGTGCCCGTCGCCGCCGACCCGACGATGCTCACCGGCATCCTGCGGGACCAGTGGGGCTTCGATGGCACGGTGGTGGCCGACTACTACGGGGTCGCGTTCCTGAACCTGCTGCACCACGTCGCGGGCGATCACGCCGAGGCGGCCGGGCAGGCGTTGACCGCCGGTGTCGACGTCGAACTGCCGACCGGCGACGCCTACCTGACCCTGCGGGAGTCGGTGCGGACGGGCAAGCTCGACGAGGCGCTCATCGACCGCGCGGTGCTGCGGGTGCTGCGCCAGAAGCAGGACCTGGGTCTGCTCGACGCGACCTTCAGCGACGAGCCTCCCCAGACGATCGACCTCGACTCGCCCGAGCACCGGTCGATCGCCCGCCGGCTCGCCGAGGAGTCGATCGTGCTGGTCGCCAACCAGGACGCGCTGCCGCTGCCGGCGGGTCGACGGGTGGCAGTCATCGGCCCGAACGCCGACCGGCAGGGTGCGCTCTTCGGGTGCTACTCGTTCCTCAACCACGTCCTCGTCCAGCACCCCGGTGTGGAGACCGGCATCGAGGTGCCGACCGTGCTCGACGCCGTACGGACCGAGTTCGGCGGCGATCTCGTCACCTCGGCACGCGGCTGCGACGTGGACAGCGCCGACCGGTCCGGCTTCGAGGAGGCGGTCGCCGCGGCCGCCGACGCGGAGGTGGCCGTCCTGGTCGTCGGCGACCACGCCGGCCTCTTCGGACGCGGCACGGTCGGCGAGGGCTGCGACCGGGACGACCTGGAGCTGCCCGGCGTCCAGCGCGAACTGGTCGAGGCGGTGCTGGCGACCGGCACACCGGTTGTCCTCGTGCTGCTCACCGGCCGCCCGTACGCGATCGGCTGGGCGCTTTCGCGCTGCGCGGCGGTGGTGCAGGCGTTCTTCCCGGGCGAGGAGGGCGCCGGGGCGATCGCGAGGGTGCTGTCCGGGCGGGTCAACCCGTCGGGCAAGCTGCCGGTCAGCCTGCCCCGGTCGGCCGGCGCGCAGCCGTACTCCTACCTGCACCCCACCCTCGGTGCGGGCAACGAGGTGACCAACCTGCCGGCGACGCCCGTGGCGCCGTTCGGGCACGGCCTGTCCTACACGACATTCGCGTACAGCGATCTCGCGGTGCCCGCCACGGTGCCCACCGACGGGGCGGTGGGCGTGACCGTGCGGGTGACGAACACCGGCGCGGTCGCCGGCGACGAGGTGGTCCAGCTCTACGGGCGCGACCTGGTCGCCTCGGTGACCCGGCCGGTGGCGCAGTTGCTCGGCTACCAGCGGGTCCACCTGGAGCCGGGCCAGTCCGTCA
This sequence comes from Micromonospora sp. NPDC005220, assembly GCF_040607895.1. NCBI lineage: Bacteria > Bacillati > Actinomycetota > Actinomycetes > Micromonosporales > Micromonosporaceae > Micromonospora > Micromonospora sp. NPDC005220. Next base: position 123,873 of record NZ_JBEXHP010000005.1, on the reverse strand, counting down.
CGGTCGAGCTGACGGTCCCCACCACCCGGTTGGCCTTCTCCGACCGCACGTTCACCCGCGTCGTGGAGCCCGGCGAGGTCGAACTCTGGGTCGGCACCAGCGCGCGGCGGGACACCCAGGCGCTGACCACGCTGGTCGGTGACACCGTCCCGGTCACCATCGCCTCCCCACGCTGGACCACCACCGACATCCGTTGAGAGCCGGTCCGCCGTCATTCCCGTGGGCTTGTCGGCGGACCGGCCCCACTCGCGGGCCGGGATCCCCAGCGGAGATCTCTGCACAGCCGAACAGCCCCACTACGCGTCGCGCCGGTGGAAGGTGAAAGCGGCGAGGGCCAGGGCACAGAGGGTCCAGCCGACCGTTGCGGCGGCGCCACGGGCCGGGTCGAGGGCAGCGGTGTCCGGCAGGTAGACAGCGCTGGTCGCGAACCAGGCGCGCAGCAGCGGTCCCGCGATGAAGTACAGACCGAGCAACAAGATCACGGCGAGCACCGCACGGCGGACGACACTGGCGAATGCCGCCCCGAGCAGTGTGGTGAGCGTCAGGTACGCGGTTGCGGCCGGCGTCCACGTGGCCTCGCCGGCCGGCAACGCACTGGTGGCCGCCGTTGTGGCGGCTACCGGAAGCGTCACCACGGCCAGCGTGAGGGCCTTTGTCGCCTGTAGAGGCAGCCGCCGGGGCGACGCGAGCAGTGTGGTGCGGATCTGGCCGCCCTCCTCGTACTCGGATGCGGCCGCCAACACGCCGAGCACCAGGAAGCCGGCCTGGGTGTAGGCGAGTGGCGCCAGGGCGGTGTTGTCGCCGAGTGGCTCGTCACGAGACTCGGCCAATCTGTACGCACCGGTCAGCGCCAGGTGGGCGGTCCAGGTCAGCAGTGCGGTCAGGCGCAGCGACGGCAGGGTCAGCAGTTTGCGTAGTTCCGCGCGGGCGGTGTTCACACGTCCCGCCGGTGAAACAGGACCGCGCCGACCGCGAGTAACGCCACGACCCAGGCGGTCATCACCAGTCCGGCGGTCAGCGGGGAGATCTCGACGGGGAAGTCCGCGGTGCGGATGAACATCCGCGCCCCGACGATGTCCGGCAGGTAGGCGGCGAGGTCGGTGACCTTCGTCAGCAGGTACGACACCGAGACGACCGCGTTGTTGATGATCAGCAGTGTCAGAGGCACCACCCCGTTGCGGGTGATCAGCGTGACCGCGTAGGCCAGTAGTGCGGTCAGCGTCCAGTAGAGGATCGCGCCGGCGACTCGGGCCGCGGCGGGCGTCGGTGCGTGGTCGCCGTGCAGCACGCGGACGAGGCTGAGTGCGGCGGCGGCCGTGACCGCCGCCTGTGCCGCGACGACAAGCACCAGTGCGCTGGTCTTCGCGGTGAGCAGACGCCGTCGGTCGGGGACGGCGGTGAGCGTCGTGGTGAGCTGGCGGGCGCCGGGGCTGTCCGGGCCGGTGGACGTGTACTCGCTGCTCACCATGATCACACCGAGGATCATCGGACCGATAAGACCGAGACCCAGGTCGCGTAGGCCCAGGTCGGACGTGTCGGTGACGGTGCCGGCGGCGATCGCGCGGCGGGTGTACGGCGCGTTCAGCAGGACGATCAGGGGTGCCGCCAGGGTGCCCAGCACCAGGCCGACCCAGGCCGTGGGCAGGCCGAACAGCTTACGCAGCTCAGCGCGAACGAGGCTCACCATGATCCACCTGTCGCGGTGGCGGTCAGCGCCAGGAACGCGTCTTCGAGCGTGCGATGACCGCCGATGACTTCGGCGAGCCTGCCCTGGATAACGACCCGCCCCTTGTCGATGACGATGACGTCGTCGGCGATCTCGGCCAGTTCCCCCATCAGATGGCTGGAGAGCAGGACGGTGCGGCCCTCCGCCGCGCTGTCTCTGAGGAACCCGCGGATCCAGCGGATCCCGGCCGGGTCGAGACCGTTGACCGGTTCGTCCAGGACCAGCACCTCGGGGTCGCCGAGCAGGGCGGTGGCGAGCCCGAGCCGGCGGCTCATCCCGAGCGAGAATTGGCCGGCACGCTTGCGTGCGGCGCCGGTCAGACCCACGATGTCGAGGACCTCGTCGGCGCGGGAATCGGGCAGCCCGTTGCTGGCGGCCACCCACCGCAGGTGGGCGCGGGCCTGGCGGGCCCGGTGGGCACCGCTGCCGTCGAGCAGCGCGCCGACCGTTGTGAGCGGGTGGTCCAGTTTCCGGTACGGGCGCCCGCAGATCAGTGCGGTCCCGCTCTGTGGGCGGTCCAGGCCGAGCAGGACACGGAGCGTGGATGTCTTGCCGGCTCCGTTTGGCCCGAGGAAGCCGGTGACCCGGCCGGGCCGGGCCTCGAAGCTGACGTCGTACAGGATCTGCGCCCTGCTCTTGGTCTTGCTGACGCGATCGATCGTGATCATGGGTCGAGTCAACCGGTCTGTCTGCCCTCGCACATCCGACCGTTCTCGGATTTCGACGGCCGGGTCGGTCCACGGACCGTCAGACCCTGGTCTGAGATCTACAGTCGGGGTGGTGAACGCCCATCCCCGCCCCTCCGGGCGGTCCAGAGCCGTGCCGGTTGTTGTCGTGGTGGCCAGTGTGCTGGTGATGGCCATGTGTACGGTCGGCGCGCAGGGCCCGCTCGCGCTCGTCCTGCCGCCGCTGATAGTCGGCGGCGCTGTCGCGGCCGCGGTGTGGGCGGTGCGGCGGTCACGCACCGACCGAGCCGCCTACGAGTCCCGGTTGACCGCCTGGGCGGCGTCCGAGGCGGTGCTCGCCGAACGGCTGCGGATCGCCCGCGACCTGCACGACATCGTCTCGCACGGACTGGGTCTGATCACGGTCCGCGCGGCGGCAACCCGGCACCTGCCCAAGCCCGCCGAGGTGGAGGCGGCGCTCACCGACATCGAGGACGCGAGCCGGCATGCGACGGCCGAGTTGCGCCGCATGCTCACAGTCCTCCGTGAGCCGTCGGCTGCCAGCCGCCGTGCTCCGGTTGACAACCTCGACGACTTACCCGGCATCGTGCACGGGGCGTCGCTCGCGGGGCTGCGGACACGGCTGACGGTCGAACCGCTCGGTTCGGTGTCGCAGGGTGTACAGGTCGCCGTCTGCAAGACCGTGCGGGAGGCGCTCAGCAACGCGGCACGGTACGCGGGCCCGACAGACGTTCGGGTGCAGGTGTCTCGGGACGGAACGTACGTGGTGGCCACGGTTGCGGACGCCGGCCCGCAGTGTGCCGGATGGCTGGCAACACCGGGCGCCGGGCACGGGTTGGCCGGGTTGCGGGAGCGGATCGGCAGTCTCGGCGGCACCCTGTCCGCGGAACACGTGGGCCCGGGTTTCCTCGTCACCGCGCGAATTCGGGACGGGGCGGCGTGAGCGACATCCGGGTGCTGCTGGTAGACGACCAGGCGCTGCTCCGACACAGCCTCGCCATGATCATCGACAACGAGCCGGACCTGACCGTCGTCGGTGAGGCCGGCGATGGAGCGCACGCCGTGGCGCACGCCCGGACCACCCGTCCCGACGTCATCCTGATGGACGTACGGATGCCGCACCTCGACGGACTCAAGGCCACCCGCCGCATCTGTGCCGACCCCGCGCTGTCCGCCGTCCGCGTCCTGGTTCTCAGCATGTTCGAACTCGACGAGTACGTGTACGAGGCGCTGCATGCCGGCGCGTCCGGCTTCCTGCTGAAAGACTCCCGCCCGGCAGAGCTGATCGAGGCCATCCGCCGGACCCACCGAGGCGAATCGCTGTTCGCGCCGTCGATCCTCACCCGGCTTGTGGCGCACTACGTCGCGGCGCCGTATCCGGACCGGCCGACGCCGGCGCTGCGCGGACTGACCGGCCGGGAGGTGGAGGTGCTGACACTTATCGGCGGCGGCTTGTCGAACGACGAGATCGCGACCGCCCTGGTGATCTCCGTGAAGACGGTGAAGACGCACATCACGCACCTGCTGGCGAAGCTGGCCGTACGAGATCGGGCACAGTTGGTGATCGCGGCTTTCGACGCGGGGCTGGTGCGGCCGCGCCACTGAGACCGAGGCGGGGTCTGCGTCGATCGTTCGCTGCGCCGCCGAGCTGCTATCCGTGCGCCTGATCATGGGGCGGACCGAGCTGGCTGATCTCGTACCCGTGCGGGTAGCTCTTGGCCGTTATCCCGTCGGCGAACAACGCCGTCTTCCGTGGTGCTCCGAACCGCCGCTGCAACCGTGCGCGCGTCTTCAGGGCCAGGTGCAACCCTGCCCGGACCGGCCAGGCTGGCGTGTCGACCCGCGTCGCCCGCCGCAGCGGCGCGTCGTACAGGGCGCCGACCAGTGCGTTTCCCAGTGGCGCGAGCACCCGGGGGATCCGGGTGAGCATCAGCATCCGGGTGGCTCGTTCGATGGTCGCCGCGTCGTCGTTGGGCTGTAAATGAGCCGCGTCGTACGTGTCGAACCAGGTCTCGAACTCGTCGTACGACCCGGGGATGTCGGTGATGCCCATCCGTCGACCGAGCTGCCGGTAGAACAGGAACGTGGCGTGACGTTCGTGGCAGCAGGGCGCTCGCCAGCCGTACTCCTGCAACCACCGGGTGGGGACCACCACCAGGCAGCCGAGGACGTAGCGGAAGTCGTCGTTGCTGATGGTGTACGGACGGTGGATCTGGTTGGCCCGCCGTAACGCGTCGCGACCCCGATGGTGCTCGAAGCCGTTGAGCACCATCTCGTATATCAGCAGGCCGGTGTCGTCGATCCGCTTCTGGGTGCGCTCGGTCAGCTCGCCCGTGGCGGTGTGCACCTTGGAAATGGCCGGGATGGAGAAGGACCGGTTGAAGGCGAGGTTGAGCCCGAGCTTCATGTCCCACGGAAACTCGTAGCGCAGCATCGTCTGGTAGATGTCCAGGTAGTCGCGCTCCGGGTCGAGAGCACGGGTACGGATCAGGTTGTCGTAGCGGTCTTTCATCGGTGGGCGTCTCCAGCGGCGGGATGCGGGTGCCCGGGGCGGTGAGCTCTCGGGACGTGGCCACCCGTCCAGGTGACGGTGGCCAGCCGGGCACCGAGCAACCGCCGCGCCCGGGTGGCCTGGCGCGCGTTGGCGTTGACCAGCACCGGCTGCTCGGCGGCACGGAGGACGGGCAGATCCGACAGCGAGTCGCTGTAGGCCACCCGCCACGGTGGCATCACCCCTTGGGCGGCGAGCTGCGCCATCTTGGTCGCCCCGTGGTTGTGCACGATCAGTTTCGGCCCGCGAATGTGCGAGGCTACGAGCTCGACGCCGGCGAGGCCGACCGCGTCGAGCACCGCTCGGGCCAGGGTGTGCTCGCACGCGGTCACCACGATGACCCGGTCGCCGGCGGCGAGGTGGGCGCGGACCCTCCGCAGACCGGGCCCGATGATCCGGCCTGGCTCCGCGCCGAGGTCCGCGCCGAAGCGTTCCAGCTCCGCCCGCAACTCGTCCGCGTCCCGGCCGCACAAGCCGATCCGGCTCACCCACCGGGCCGCCCACGGCCGGAGGGCGGGAACGCTGGCGATGGGCGCGAGGAGAACGAGCAGGGCGACGGCGAGCGGCAGCCGGGCTCCCACGAAAACGCTGCGCCGCAGGAACAGCCCGAACGCGTCCCCGCGTAGCAGTACACCGTCAAAGTCGAAGATCACGATGCCGGCGGCCGACGCTCTCATCGGTCTACCGACGCCGGTGCCACGGGCGGTTCGCCATCAGCCGAGTGTACGGGCGGCCGGGAGGTGTCAGGTGACGTGACCACTGGAAAGCGCGCCGCCACCTCGGGCTGCGATGGTAGCGGCCGCCACCGGGGCGGCCGCTACCGTCCCTCGGCATTGCTCAGTACGGGTATCCGGGGATGTTGAGTCGCACGCTGTACAGCCCGGAGTCGCCCCACGGGCCGGACGTGATGAAGAGGGTCTGCCGGTCAGGGCCGCCGAACGCCACGTTGGTCGTGCCGGAGTTGCCGGGCCGGATCGTGCCGAGCTGGGTGCCCGCGGGGGAGTACACGTGGACCAGGGAATCCCCGCCCGACGTCCAGTACACGTTGCCGGCGCAGTCGATCGTGCCGCCGTCCGGACCGCCGATGTAGTTCACGAAGACGCTGCGGGCGCCGATGCTGCCGTCGGGCTGGACCGCGTACTTGTAGATCTTGTTCTCGGAGTAGGCGCCCACGTACAGGGTGCTTCCGTCCGGTGCGAGTGAGATGCCGTTGGGTTGGCGCAGCTGGTCGTCCACCAGCGACACCTGGCCGCCGGAGACGCGGAAGACGCTGGTCCGCCCACTCATCTGGTCCGGGCGGTTGCCGCGCTGGAAGTTCGGGTCGGTGAAGTAGACGACGCCGTCGGAGCGGACCGTGACGTCGTTCGGTGAGTTGAACGCCCGGCCCTGGTAGTTCGCCGCCACGGTGCTGCGGGCCCGGTCGCTCAGCCGGTACGCGGACACGCTCCGCTGGTCGTGGGTGGCCGCGACCAGTTGCTGGGCGTCGGCGCTGAGCGCCAGGCCGTTGCTGCCGGCGTTGGCGAGGAACGTGTCGAACGTCGCCGGCGGGGTGAACCGCCGGATCGTCGACGGCTGGACGTTGTACGGCCCGGTGCCGGCGGCCATGTCGGAGAAGAGCAGATAGCCGCCGTCGGCGACCCAGACCGGCCCTTCCAGGAAGGTGAACCCGCCCCGGATTCGGGGGGCCGACAGGGTGCTGGCTGGCAGCGGTGAGCCGTAACTGGCTCCGGTCGGGCAGACCCCGGGCGGTGCGCCGGGCGGACCGGCGAGCGCGGCGTGGGCGCTGACCCGCACAGCGTTGGCGGCGGCACCGGCGGGCGGCGTGGTGGCGGTGACCGCGAGGAACAGGCCGGCCAGTACGGCGATGGTGGGACGCCAGGTCATCGAGTACTCCAATCGGCGTCGAGGGTGGCGATGGCCGGCGTGCGAGGTTGGTGGCTGGCACGGCGTGAGGGCGGGCCGTCGATGTGGGTATCCGGGAGCCTAAGTTATGCACCGGGGACCCGCAGCGTTTTTTCGCCGCCGATTTCGACTGGCTATCGGGATGACAGACAAAGACGCTGGTCAATCCCGAAAGGTGCCCGGAAATCTTTCCGGAAGAACCACAGTGGACGGACCGGCGGTGGCCGGGGGCCGGCGCAGGGAATAGGCTGGGAGCCATGAGTGGCGTGCTCGGTGCCCGAACCGCGGTGAATCCCCTCCGTCAGCTCACCATCGACCAGCTCCGGCGACGGACCAGCCTCAAGTGGCGGGAGTACCCCGACGACGTGCTGCCGCTCTGGGTGGCCGAGATGGACGTGCCCCTGGCCGAGCCGGTCGCACAGGCGATCACCGACGCCGTCGCGCGCGGCGACACCGGCTACCCCGCCGGCACGGCCTACCCGCAGGCGCTGGCCGAGTTCGCTCGGCGGCGGTGGGGTTGGGACGGGCTGGTCGTGGAGCGCACCGCGCTGGTGCCGGACGTGATGCACGGCGTCGTCGAGGCGCTGCGACTGGTCACCGAGCCGGGGAACGCGGTGGTCGTCAACTGCCCGGTCTACCCGCCGTTCTACGAGTCCGTGGCGCACGCCGACCGGCGGATCGTGGAAGCACCGCTCGGCGCTGACCTGCGCATCGACCTCGACACGCTGGAGGATGCCTTCCGGCGGGCCCGCGCCGGTGGACGGCCGGCCGCGTACCTGCTCTGCAGCCCGCACAACCCGACCGGCGTCGTGCACAGCGCGGCCGAGTTGACCGCCGTCGCCGGTCTGGCCCAGCGGCACGGGGTGCGGGTGATAGCCGATGAGATCCACGCACCGGTGGTGGCCAGGGGCGCGCGGTTCGTGCCGTACCTCTCGGTGCCCGGCGCGGAGAACGGCCTGTCGCTGATGTCCGCCTCCAAGGGGTGGAACCTGGCCGGCCTGCGCGGAGGGCTCCTCCTCGCCGGCCCGGCCGCGGCCGGGGACCTCGCCCGCGTCCCGTTCGGGGTCAGCGTCAGCACCAGCCATCTCGGCGTGATCGCGCACACCGCTGCCTTCCGCGACGGCGGCGAGTGGCTGGATGCCCTGTTGACCGGCCTGGACGACAACCGTCGGCTCCTTGGTGCGCTACTCGCCGAGCACCTGCCGGCCATCCGTTACCAACCCGGCCAGGCCACCTGTCTGGCCTGGCTGGACTGCCGCGCCCTGGGCCTCGGCGACGACCCGGCCAGCGTTTTCATCGACCGTGGCCGGGTGGCGCTCAACTCCGGACTGGCGTTCGGCACCGGCGGTGTGGGGCATGTCCGGCTGAACCTGGCCGCCGCGCCAGAGGTGATCACCGAGGCGGTACGCCGGATGGCCAGCGCCGTCAGCTGAGACCGGCAGGGGTGTCGGCCCGCGGACCCGCTACCGCACTGGCCGCCCGACCCGCTGGTCCGCCCGCGGCGCGGCCGGTCCGGGACACTCCCCCGGCCCGGCCGTGCCGGCCACGTGGTCCTACGTCCGACCGCACTTCGACGGGGACGCAACCTGATGGTCGTCCGGTCCCGTCGAGCTTGCGGAGGAGGGAGCCTCGATGGTGGATGCCGAGGGTGAGTTCGTGGAGTACGCCTCCGCGCGACTGCCGAGCCTGCATCGGACCGCGTTCCTGATGTGCGGCGACGCCCATCTGGCCGACGACGTGGTACAGCAGACGATCACGGCGCTCTACGTGAACTGGCGCCGGGTCAGCCGAGCCGACAACGTCGACGCGTACGTACATCGGATGCTGGTGCACAAGCTCGTCGATGAGAAGCGGTTGAGCTGGGCGAAGGTGCGGCTGTTGGGGTCGGTACCGGAGCCGGAGCGCTCGCCGGTGACGCCGTACGACGACCTGGCCGAACGGGACAGCCTGCTCGCGGCGCTGGCCCGCCTCCCGCGCGGCCAGCGCACCGTCCTGGTCCTGCGGTTCCTGTGCGACCTGTCGCTGGCCGACACGGCCACCGCGATGGGCTGCTCCGAAGGCAACGTGAAGGCGCAGACGGCCCGGGCGTTGGCGGCCGTTCGCCAGGTGCTCGACGTCACCGAGATGTCAGTGAGGAGTCCGAAATGACCACGGTGGACGATCAACGGATCGCCGCGCTGCTGCGGTCGGTGCCGGTTCCCGAGCCGCGGGTCGACGTGCGTCGGGCGGTCCGCGACGGCCGGCGTCGCCGCCGGCGTCGCCGCGTCGGCGGGATCGCCGCGCTGACGATGCTCGCCGGGGTCGGCGTGGTGGGTGCCGTTCAGGTCGGCGGGACCACCAGCCGGCCGGCTCCGACCACCTCGGCGCTCGCGGTGCCACCGGCGGCCACCGCCCGCCCGCCGGTCACCTGCCAGGCGTCGTGGTTGTCGCAGCCGATCGGCGGCCCGGTCGCGGTGGCCACCGGAGTCGACCCCACCGGGCGGCACATCATCGGGGACATCGGATCCGGGCAGGAGGACGGGCGGGTCGTGCTGTGGACCGACGGCCGGCCGGTCGTTCTGCCGAAGACCGCGCGGCACGCGGCCGCGGTCAACGCCAGTGGCCAGGTGGTCGGCACCAACGGCGACGGCACCGGCTGGGTGTACGGGGATGGGAAGCTCCGGTTTCTGGCCACCCCGCCCGGCTACGACGCGGTGCTCGTGCACGGGGTCAACGCCCGGGGCGACATCGTCGGGACGGCCCGCAGGTCCGACGACACGCACCAGGCCGTGCGGTGGTCGACGGACCGCCCGCAGACGTACCGGCTGGTCGGCCAGCGGGGGTCGGCCGCGGCCGGGATCACCGAAGACGGCACGATCGTCGGCGCGATGGGCGAACTGCCCTACCTGTGGACGCCGCAGGGCGTCGGGAAGGCGCTGGCGGTGCCCGACGGCTACCCGCGGGCGTCGGTCGAATCGGCGCACGGCGAATGGGCGATCGGCATGGCTCCCGGCGGCACCCAGGGCGGCGCCGTGCAGATGCTGCCGGTGCGGTGGAATCTCACCACCGGGGCGGTGAGCCTGGTGCTCTATCCGGGGGCGAGCGGCATCGCCGGCAATGGTGAGGTGCTGGTCGCCGACGGTGCGCCGCTGGTCGTCGCCCCGGACGGCACCTCCCGTCGGTTGCCGGGTCGCCCCGAGGTCCGGGCGACCGAGGCGGGCACGTATTCGGCCGAGGGGATCAGCGACGACGGTCTGACGGTGGTCGGATCCGTCTACGAAGACCAGGCGTATCGGCCGCTGGTGTGGCGGTGCGCGCGTTGACGGGTCGAGCAGCCCAGCCCGAACTCCAGCACGGGGCCTGCTGGGAGCGCGCCGTCCGGATCGTTTCAACCGACCGGGTCCGTGGGTACGCTCCCACCGGCTGATCACCCGATCGACGGAGACTCCTCGTGCTGATGGCTCTGCTGCTCGACCTCGCCAACATCGTCGGTGGCTTCCTGCTCGCCGTGCCGGTGCTGCGGCTGCTGCCACGGGTCGGTGACGACCTGGGCCGCCTCGCCGGTCGGGCCGCCCCGATCGCGTGGGTGGTCGGCCTGGTGGCGCTGGTGACCGGCGGCTACTACCTCATCGTCCACCTGGTGTCCGGGCCCCGGGTGTTCCACTTCGAGCTGGTGGGGATCGGTGTGGGGCTGGCTCTGCTGTGGGGCCGGCTGACCGAGCGGCCGACGCCCCGCGACGAGCAGTCGGACGGCGCCACCGGCGTGCGACTGTTGCTCGCGATCCTCGGCCTCATCGCGATCGTCGTCGGCGTCCAGGGGCTGTTCACTCCGGACGGCTGAGGGTCACCGGGTCACCCGGGGCCGACCAGCTGTCGGCCGGCTTACCGACCAGCACCACGAGACCGACGAGCAGGACGCGGACGTCAGTCGGCGTCCAGCACCTCCCGCAGCCGTGCGGCGAACTCCTCGGGCTTGCCCGCGTAACCGAACTCGCCGCCGAGGAACCCGCCGTGGTGGCTCGGGAACACCACGGCCTCCTGGCCGAGCAGCGCCGCGAGGCCCAGGGCGGTGCGGGCGGTGTACGTCCCGGCCGACTCCTCGCCGACCGCGACCACGATCCGGGTGGGCGCGGCGGTGAGCACCTGCGCGTCGGGACGGTAGTCGGTGATCGCCCACGAGTTCCGCGACAGCAGTGGATCGTCGCGGCTGCCGTCGTCGTCGCTGGTCATGCCGAACATCGCCGGGTCGGGAGTGGGCTGAGCGAAGTAGGCATCGGTGAACTCGCCCTGCCAGGACGTCATCGCGATGAACGCGGCCATCCCGGCGCCCGAGCCCTTCGCCTGGTACGCCTCGTAGAAGCCGGCCCGGGCGCGCTCGGCGGCCGTGGCGTCGGGGAGCACGGCGTTGATCGGCGGTTCGTGCGCCACCAGGGTGGCGACGTCGCCGGGGTGGGTGGCGACCAGTTCGAGGGCGGTCACCGCGCCGCCGCTGCTGGCGAACACGTCGACCGGACCGACGCCGAGCGCCTCGACGAGCGCGTGCAGGTCGGCGGCCTGCTGCTGCGGCGTGTGGTCGGATCGTCCGTCCTTGCGGACGCTGCGGCCCAGACCACGCGGGTCGTAGGTGAGGACCGTGCGGTCGGTGAAGTGCGGGGCGAGCGCTACGAAGCCCTCCGCCGTCATCGGTTGGCCGATCATGAGCAGCGCGCGATGGGCGCCAGTGGGAGGTAGCGGGCCGCGGACGTCGTAGACCAGGTCGACGCCGGGTATGACCAGGGTGTGCGTCTGGATGTCAGGCATTCGGTGAGACTACGACCGGCTGGCCGGTGTCGGGGTGTCCTGGAAGCGGCGAGCCATCCGATTCCTCGGCACAGCGCCACTGTGTCGGGGCGGGGGTCGGGCGCTACCGGTCAGTGGCGCGGCGAATGTCCGCGGCCAGCTGAGACGAGTCGTGGCCGGGCTCGACTCCGTCGACGAGAATCGCCTCGCCGGTGAGGTGCCGCGTCCGCAAGGGCTTGATCTCCTGGTAGGCACTGGACTGGTACCAGGAGCGGGCCTGGGTCAGGTCGGGAAATTCAATGATGATCACGTCGCCGGGCCAGTCGTCCTCCAGGACGTCAATGGCGCCGCCGTGGACGAGGAACCGGCCCGCGAAGGGCGCGAGGGTGGCGTCGATTCGCTCCAGGTACGTCAGCACCTCGGCGTGGACGGGTGCCTTGCGGAGATGTGCGAGCGCGTACGCGGCCATGATTGCCTGTCCTTCGCGTCTGGTTTTCTGGTCTGGGTCGTGGTGGTGGCGGGCGGCGTGGGCTGCCGCGTCGCCGCACCGGATCGGTCGTGCCGGAAGAGATGTTTCCGCTGTCGCGGTGGGCTGTCGATTACCTCGCAGGTAATGGCCCGGGTGCCGGCGCGGAATTAGGGTCGGTGAGTGATGATCTCGACCGGGCCGGGGCGACCGGTGGGGGAGCTGCTGCGCGACTGGCGCCGGACTCGTGGGATGAGCCAGCTCGACCTGTCGATCGAGGCGGGAGTGTCGGCCCGGCACCTGAGCTTCGTCGAGACCGGGCGCGCCCGGCCGAGCCCGGACCTCCTCCTGCGGCTGGCCGAACACCTGGAGATGCCGCTGGCCGAGCGCAACACGATGCTGCTCGCCGGCGGCTACGCGCCCGCCTACCCCCGGCACGAGCTGCGGGACCCCGAGCTGGCACCGGTACGTGCCGCGGTACGGCAGATCCTCGACGGTCACCGCCCGTACCCGGCACTGCTGGTCGACCAGCAGTGGCACCTCGTCGACGCCAACCCCGCCGTCGCCCTGTTCACCGCCGACGCGTCGCCGCACCTGCTCACCCCACCGATCAACGTGCTGCGGCTCAGCCTGCACCCCGACGGCCTGGCGCCGCGCATCGTCAATCTGCCCGAGTGGCGCGCCCACCTGCTCAACAGGTTGCGCCAGCAGGCGGCGACGACGAACGACCCGATCCTGTACGACCTGCACGAGGAGCTTCGCGGCTATCCCGGTGGCGACGTCGACACGACACCGGTCGGCGATGCCCTCTCCCGTGTTCTCGTCCCGCTGCGATACCGGCACGGTGACCAGGAGCTGTCCTTCGTCAGCACCACGACCCTCTTTGGTACGCCGCGGGATGTGACAGTCGCCGGGTTGGCCGTCGAGGCGTTCTTTCCCGCTGACTCGGCGACCGCGGATGCCCTCCGTGCCGCGCCGTGACTCGGCTGCCGCCCATCACCCCGCGGGAACGGGCGGCGGCTGACGGAGCGCGTCGTCGATGATGCCGGGCATCCGCCGGGCCACCCCCGCGAGGAGATCCGCGACCTGGACCCGCGGATCGTCGCGGGAGTCGACAGTCACCAACCCGGCCAGGGGTGACACCCCGTTCGGCAGTGCCCCGGCCCGGTCGACGCCGGCCGTCGAGGCGTCGCCGTTGTCAGCCAACACCCGCTGAAGGCGGGTCAGCCGGTCGGCGGTCAGGGCGCTCTGCTCGTCATGGGTCACCAGCACCTGCCGACGGCCGCCGCTCCAGGACAGGACCGTCTCGGCCAGCGCCGGCAGCAGCGGTTCCAACGGGGGAGGGACCGTGCGGTCGTCGCCGTCGAGCCGGGCCACCACGGCCCGCACCTGGCTGGGGCTGAGACCGTCGAGGACGGCGTCGGCCGCCGTGCCGAGCCGGTGTCGGCGCAGCGCGTCCCGGGTCTCGAAGAACCGCCGCACCGTCTGGTCGCCCGGCAGCCGCCGCTTCATCCGGACCAGATCGACGAACGCTGAGAGGAAGGCGCCCCAGTCGCTTCCGGCCGAGCGCCCGGCCTGGTGCAGGGCGAGAGCCGCCGGATGGTGCTCGCGGGCGAGGCGGGTGCCCGCCGCGTACGACGGTTCGGTCAGCAGGAAGTCGACGATCCGGGTGACGAGGAAGAACTCCTTGTCGATGAGGTGGACGTGCGCCCGGCCGGCCAGCGCCGCCAGGAACCACTCCAGTGCCTCTTCCGCCCCCGAGCCGCGCAGGAAACGCCCGGACTTGAGCTCGTGCGGTGCGAACCGGAACCCGGACCGCAGCGCGGAAATGAGCGCGACCGCCTCGTCGAGGGCCAGGTCGACGCTCGCGTGCGTGATCACCGGGGCGGTCGAGTGCAGCAGGTTGGTGCCCGAGAATCCGGACTCGTCGCAGGCGATCTCCACGACGGCCCCGACCACCACCGCGCCACCCGGCGGCAGTCCACCCTGAAGGGGCGATCTCACCCCCGAGTTCCCGCCATGCCGCCCATGGTCACCCGTGTACCGGCGGAGAACAACCCGATTGCGGACAGGAGCGGCTGGGCTCGAATCGCGCGGTGCCCGATGATCGGTGCATGGGCGCGACGACCTGGCGGTGGTGCGGCGGTCGTTCCCGTGGGCTCCGCGGCGGGCGATCCTGACTGTCAGATCGCGGCGAGATCGGCGGCGCGCCGCCGTACATCTGATGTATGTCCATCCGGGCGGGTCGTCGTCGCGGCAATTCTGGCGAATCACCGTGCGGTGCCGCGTCAGGCCGCCGCTGCTGACCAGCCCGCGTGTCTTGCTGACCGGCCAGAGGGTTACGGCGTCCACCCATCGATCGACCGTTGCCTATTCTGTGGCCCCGGAGTAACCTTCCCGAAACACATCAGATGTCTGGCTCGTCAAGGCCGGGCATCGTCCTGCTCAGGCAGGGCCCGGTTGGCCCCACCAAGCGGATCCCCATGTCGAGTCCCACAGGTAGTCACACTTCGGGGTGGCCGGACTGGTCACCGTTTGGAGGACCGATGTCAGACCTGACCCGACGGCAAGCCCTCAAGGTCGGTGCGGCCGGTGCGGGCGGCGCTCTCCTGCCGGTGCCGTGGACCGCCTCGGCCCGAGCGAATTCGGTTGCTCCGCCGCAGGTGATGGCCGCCGGGGACCTCGCCCTCTGGTACGACGAAGGGGCCGGCACCGACTGGCTGCGGGCGCTGCCGATCGGCAACGGCCGGCTCGGCGCCATGGTGTTCGGCAACGTGGACACCGAGCGACTTCAGCTCAACGAGGACACCGTCTGGGCCGGCGGGCCCCACGACCCCAGCAACCCGCGAGGCGCGGGAGCGCTCGCGGAGATCCGGCGGCTGGTCAACGCGAACCAGTGGACCCAGGCCCAGGATCTGATCAACCAGACCATGATGGGCAACCCCGGCGGCCAGCTGGCCTACCAGACCGTCGGCAACCTCCGGCTCGCCTTCGGATCCGCCAGCGGGGCCTCGCAGTACGACCGGACGCTCGACCTCACCACCGCCACCGTCACGACGACGTACGTGCTGAACGGCGTTCGTCACCAGCGGGAGGTGTTCGCCAGCGCGCCGGACCAGGTCATCGCGGTGCGCCTGACCGCCGACCGCACCGGCTCGATCAGCTTCACCGCCACCTTCGACAGCCCGCAGCGCACCACGGTGTCCAGCCCGGACGGCACCACGATCGGCCTCGACGGCGTCTCCGGGAACATGGAGGGCGTCACCGGCCAGGTCCGCTTCCTCGCCCTGGCCAACGCGACCATCAGCGGCGGAAGCGTGTCCAGCTCCGGTGGCACCCTGCGGGTGACCAACGCCAACAGCGTGACCCTGCTGATCTCCATCGGCTCTAGCTACGTCAACTACCGCAACGTCGGTGGCGACTACCAGGGCATCGCCCGGCAGCGCCTCACCGCCGCGCGGGCCAGCAGCTACGACCAGTTGCGCAGCCGGCACGTGGCCGACTACCAGGCGCTGTTCGGCCGGGTCACCCTCGACCTGGGTCGCACGTCCGCGGCCGACCAGACGACGGATGTCCGGATCGCCCAGCACAACAGCGTCAACGACCCGCAGTTCTCGGCGCTGTTGTTCCAGTTCGGCCGGTACCTGCTGATCTCGTCGTCGCGGCCCGGCACCCAGCCGGCCAACCTCCAGGGCATCTGGAACGACTCGTTGGCCCCATCCTGGGACTCGAAGTACACGATCAACGCCAACCTGCCGATGAACTACTGGCCGGCCAACACCACCAACCTGGCCGAGTGCCACGGCCCGGTCTTCGACCTGGTCCGGGACCTCGCGGTCACCGGCACCCGCACCGCGCAGGTGCAGTACGGCGCGGCGAGTGGGTGGGTCACCCACCACAACACCGACGCGTGGCGGGCCACCGCGGTGGTGGACGGCGCGTTCTGGGGCATGTGGCAGACCGGCGGAGCCTGGCTCTCCACGTTGATCTGGGACCACTACCTGTTCAACGGTGACATCGAGTTCCTGCGGACGAACTACCCGGCGATGAAGGGCGCGGCGCAGTTCTTCCTCAACACCCTGGTCACCGAGCCGACCCTCGGCTACCTGGTGACCAACCCGTCGAACTCGCCAGAGCTCAGCCACCACGCGAACGCCAGCGTGTGCGCCGGCCCCACGATGGACAACCAGATCCTGCGGGACCTGTTCGACGCGTGCGCCCGGGCGAGCGAGATCCTCGACGTGGACAGCACGTTCCGGGCGCAGGTTCGCGCTACCCGGGACCGGCTCCCACCGATGAAGATCGGCTCCCGCGGCAACATCATGGAGTGGCTCTACGACTGGGTGGAGACCGAGCCCAACCACCGGCACATCTCGCACCTGTACGGGCTGGCGCCCAGCAACCAGATCACCAAGCGCGGCACCCCCCAGTTGTTCGAGGCGGCCCGGCGGACCCTGGCGCTGCGCGGCGACGACGGCACGGGCTGGTCGCTGGCCTGGAAAATCAACTTCTGGGCGCGGATGGAGGAGGGTAAGCGGGCCCACGACCTGATCCGCTACCTCGCCACCACCGCCCGGCTCGCGCCCAACATGTTCGACCTGCACCCGCCGTTCCAGATCGACGGCAACTTCGGCGCCACCGCCGGCATCGCCGAGATGCTGCTGCAGAGCCACACCGGCGAGCTGCACGTCCTGCCCGCGCTTCCGCCGGCCTGGCCGAGCGGGCGGGTGACCGGCCTGCGCGGTCGGGGCGGGCACACGGTCGGCATCACGTGGGCGAGCGGCCAGGCCACCGAGATCCTCATCCGACCGGACCGGGCCGGCACCGTCCGCCTGCGCTCCCGGATCCTGACCGGCACCGTCACGGTGGTCGACACCGCCGACGGTACGGCGGCCCGGACCACCCGGATCGACTCCGACCTGATCGACGTCACCGTGCAGGCCGGCCGCACGTACCGGGTCACCAGCTCCGGTGCCACCACACCCACGCTGGAGCAGAGCTTCAGCAATGTCGGCATCACCAGCGACAGCAACACCAACGTCGGTAACTTCGACGGCGGCGGTGCCTCGCTCTCCGCGCAGGCCCTGGCGGCGGCCGGTGCCAGCCCGGGCGGCACGGTGAGCCGCAACGGGGTCAACTTCCGCTGGCCCAACGTCAGCTCCGGCGCGGCCGACAACGCCATCGCCTCGGGCCAGACCATCGGCGTGACCGGCACCGGCAGCACCCTCGGCTTCCTGCTGACCGGCACCTACGGCGCGGTGTCGGGGACCGGCACGGTTGTCTACGCCGACGGCACCCGCCAGACGTTCACCCTGAGCACTCCCGACTGGTACGGCGGGCCGCAATCCGGGGGGACCGCGGCCATCGTGTCCGCGTACCAGAACCGGCCCAACAACGTCCGCCAGAACACCGCCGCGTGCATCTACTACGTGGGTGTCGCGTTGCAGAGCAAGGCGGTGGCCTCGGTCGTGTTGCCCAACATCAGCGCCCGGCCGGCGACGAACGTGCCCACCATGCACATCTTCGCCATCGCGATCGGGGGCTGACGGCGACGGATCGCGTACACCGGCACGCCCTGCCGGTTCCGGCGTGGCACCGGGCCAGCCGGCGCGGCTCGGCGCCACCGGCGCGAGTCGTGGCAGGATGGTCGGCATGCCTGCTCGCGCGCTGAGCTT
Source organism: Micromonospora sp. NPDC005220 (assembly GCF_040607895.1). Taxonomy (NCBI): domain Bacteria; kingdom Bacillati; phylum Actinomycetota; class Actinomycetes; order Micromonosporales; family Micromonosporaceae; genus Micromonospora; species Micromonospora sp. NPDC005220. The sequence continues at coordinate 106,109 of NZ_JBEXHP010000005.1, read as the reverse complement.
CGGGATGGTGGCGCAACGATACGAACGGTACCGACCGGGCTACCCCGTTGAGCTCGTCGACCTGGTGCTGGCGTACGCGGGTCGGCCCATTCGAACGGCCCTGGAGATCGGCGCGGGGACAGGCAAGGCGACCCGGCTGTTCCTCGAACGGGACGTCACGGTCACCGCGACCGACCCGGACCCGGCCATGCTCGCCGAGCTGCGCAAGCACGTGCCAGGCGGGGTCAGGACCGTGCAGGCCGCGTTCGAGGAGCTGCGGCCGGCCGCGACGTACCACCTGGTCTATGCGGCGGCGGCCCTGCACTGGACGGAGCCGGAGGGTCGATGGTCGCGGATGGCCGCGCTGCTGGAACCCGGCGGTGTGTTCGCCTCGTTCGGCGGACCGACCCAACTGGCCGACCCGGCTGTGGCGGACGCTGTCCGCGCCGCCCGGGCGCCCTTCCTGGAGAGCGACGAGATTCCATCTCCCGATGGCACGCCCCCGGGACAGGCCATGCAGTGGCCGGGCACCGAGCTCCAACGCTCCGAATGGTTCACCGATGTCCAGCAGACCGTGCTCGAGCGTCGCCTCACGATGAGCGCGCGCGACTACGTCGGGCATCTGTCGACGGTCTCGGCGTATCTCGAACTGCCGACCGTGCAGCAGGAGCAGGTCTTCGGCCAGATCGAGCAGGTCCTGCCCGAGACGGTCGAGCTCTCCGCCGACATCATCGTGCATCTCGCGCGTCGGCGCCCCGAGCGGTAGCGCTCGCGCGGATGTTCAGACCAGGAACTCCTCCCGCATCCGCGCGCCCAGGTTGATCCCGCCGACCGCCCGTGGGCCGGCCGGATCGTGCACGGCGACGGTGTTGTTGCGACGCATCAGCTCACGGACGGCCGGCGGTAGACGCGGCGGATCGTCCATGGCCGCGAGCACCCGACCGGCACTGGAGATCAGCCGATCGGCCAGGGCGGCGGCGTCGGTGTCCACCCGCACCCGGCCGTACTCCCAGCCGGCGGTGGTGAGGTCGAGCACCTCGAACACGCGGGTCAGCAACGGGTTCGGGTCGGTCACCCGGTCGAGCCGGGGCGCCCGGTTGCCGACCACTGTGACAGCGGCGGCCACCTGCGCGTACGGGTGGAAGCCGCACGGCAAGGCGAACAGCGGCCAGCGCAGGGCCGGACCGGCCTCCTTCCACAGCGGCCGGTAGTTGCGGCGATGCACCAGCAGTCGCCGACCCGTCCGGCGGTGGATCTCCTGGGCCTGGGTCTGAAGGTCCACGTGGGCCTCATCGGCGACCTGACTCACGATCCGGGTCGCCACCACCAGGCCGTCGTCGCTGTCGAGCGATCCGGTGAGCGCCTCGACCTGCTCGTTGAACCGGATCCGCGCGTGCGGGCCGTACCGGGACTGGACGTCGTGCAGCAGCGCCTGCTGGCGTCCCGGGTCGAGCTGGACCTTCCTACCGCCCAGCAACCGACGGAGCCAACGCATGTCGCCTCGATTCAGCAGAGCCGTCGCGGACGGCGGCAATGCTAATGCGTCGACCCTCCCTCATGTTCCCAAGGGGGCCCGTCGACACCGCCCTCACCGGCGACGCGGCGTGATCAGCCCCGACTCGTACGCCCACACGACCAGCTGGGCCCGGTCGCGACAGTGCAGTTTGGTCATCGCCCGGTTGACGTGTGTCTTGGCGGTCAGCGGACTGATCACCATGCGCGCGGCGATCTCGTCGTTGGTCAGCCCGCGGGCGACCAGTTCGACGATCTCCTGTTCCCGGGCGGTCAGCACGTCACGTCCGGCCGTCGGCACGGCCGGCGGTGGGCCGGCCACGAACTCACTGATCAGGGTGCGGGTGACAGTCGGCGCGAGCAGCGCCTCACCGCGCGCGACGACGGTGACGGCGTGCAGCAGGTCGGTGGGGTCGGCGTCCTTGAGGAGAAAGCCGCTGGCGCCCGCCCGGAGGGCGGCGAAGACGTACGAGTCGAGCCCGTAGTTGGTGAGGATGAGAACGCGGATCGCGGCGAGGTCGGGGTCGGCGGCGATGCGCCGGGTGGCCTCGATGCCGTCGAGACCCGGCATCTGCACGTCCATCAGGACGACGTCCGGGCGCAGACACCGCGACAGGTGGACGGCCGAGGCGCCGTCGGTCGCCTCACCGACGACCTCCAGGTGGTCCTCGGCGTCGAGCAGTGCCCGGAAGCCGGCTCGCATCAGCGCCTGGTCGTCGGCGAGCAGCACCCGGATCATCCCGGCGCCTCCGGCCGGCGGGCGGTCATCGCGGGCCGTCCAGCGGAAAGGTGGCCCGTACGGTGAACCCGTGGTCGTCGTGCGCGGCGGCCCGCAGCGTGCCGCCGAGTGCGCTGACCCGTTCCCGCATGCCGCGCAGGCCCACCCCCGGGGTCAGCGGCGCAACCGGTGACGCCTGACCGTCGTCGGTGACCGCGACGGTCAGCTCCGCCGGCGCGTACTCCACCTGGATGTGCGCGGTCGCGGGGCCGGCGTGGCGGGCCACGTTGGTGAGGGCCTCCTGGATGACCCGGTACCCGGCCTGGTCGACCTCGTCGGGCAGGTCCCAGCGCTGACCGGTGACGGTCACCTGCACCGGTACGCCGACCGCCCGGGTCCGCTCGGCCAGCTCGTCCACCCGGGCCAGCCCGACGCGATCGGCGTCGGTGGGCGCGCGCAGGACGTCGAGGGTCGTGCGTAGCTCCCGCATCGCGGCGGCGCTGGCCTCCTGGATCGCCAGCAGTGTGGCCGACGGCGCCTCGCCGTGTTTGCGGGCCAGGTGCACGGCGATTCCGGCCTGCACCTTGATCACCGAAATGCTGTGGGTCAGCGAGTCGTGCAGGTCGCGGGCGATGCGCAGCCGCTCCTCCCCGGCGCGCCGCAACGCCATCTCCTCGCGGGTGCGTTCGGCCTCGATCGCCCGCTGCTCGACCTGCTCCAGGTACGCCCGGCGCTGCCGGGCGACGAGCCCGGCGACGTTGGCCGCCACGAACCAGCCCAGCAGCAGGGCCGTCCGCTCGGCGACCAGCTGGCCTGGTCGGCCGGCCGGCGCCGTCGAGATGTCGCGGGCCAGGAAGCTCCCGAGAAAGACGAGGCTGGCCGCGGCGGCGGCCCATCGGCGCCCCTGCCAGGCGGCGACGTAGACCGCGCAGAGGACGGGGAACGCGGCGGACACCCCGGGGTGCACCCGGACGTGGACGGCCAGCATGGCGACGGTGACCACGCCCAGCGCCGCCACCGGGTAGCGCCGGCACGCCGCCAGGGCCACCACAGTGGTCAGGACCAGGGCGACGTCGAGCACCTCGACCGTCGCGGCGTCCGGGGTGAGCACGGCGTTGCCGAGCAGCAGGACGCCGAGGGCGAGACCACCGAGGGCGTACGGGAGGTCACGGCGCATGGTCGCACTGTAGAGCGGCCGTCGCCGATGAAGCATCCCGCGCACGTGGTATCTGCGGTGTACCACGGACGCGGTATCGGTGGGGCGGCAAGTGTCTGCGGCGGAACGATGTTTTCCCGGCCCGCCGGAACAAGCATCGAGCCCATGACATACCGCTTCTTCACCCCCACGCCGACGAGGGCGGCCACCGGCCGCACCGCGGCGGTCTATCAACAACTGCGCGACGACTTTCTCGGGCCGTTGCCGACCTTCCAGGCGCTCTCGGCCGTGCCGGAGGTGCTGGCCGCGACCTGGGCGCTGATGCGGGAGGCGCTGCTCGCCGGGGACGCGCCCCGGGTCGACCGCGAACTCGTCGCGGCGGCGGTGTCCCGGGCCAACCGCTGTCAGTTCTGCGTCGACGCCCACGTGCTGCTGCTGCACGCGCTGGGTGCGTCGAAACTCGCCGAGGCCGTCGCCCGGGGCGAGACGCCGCCCGAGCCGAGGCACGCCGCGCTCGTCCGCTGGGCGCAGGCGAGCCGCAGCCCCAGCGCCGCCGACTGGACCAGCCGGTACGGCCCGGAGATCACCGGCACCCTGCTCGCCTTCCACTTCATCAACCGGGTCGTCTCGGCGTTGCTCGACCCCGATCTGCTCCCCGGCGGCCTGCAACGCTCCCCGCTGGTGCGTTCGGTCGGGGGCCGGCTCTACGCGAAGGCGGCCCGGGAGCCGAAGGAGCCCGGCCGGAGCCTCCCGCTCCTCGACGCCGACGCGACGGCGGCACCGGCCTGGGCGGGGGACAGCCCGGTGGGTGTCGCCTACGCGTCGTTGCGGAGCGCCGCCAGCCGGGGTGGGGACCTGCTGGGTGACGTGGCGCGCCAGACCGTCACGTCCACAGTGCGTTGGGAGGACGGGCGGTTCCCGGCCCGGCCCGCGGACTGGGCCGTCGACCTGGTGCGGGATGTGCCGGGCACGGACCGCATCGGGACCCGGATCACGTTGCTGGCGGCGATCGCGCCCAGCGCGATCAGCCCGGGAGATGTCGCTCTCTGGCGGCTCTCCCACCCGGCCGACGCCGACCTCGTGCGGTTGGTCGCGTACGGGGCGATCACGGCCACCGATCATGTCGCCCGGGCCCTCGCCTCGGCACAGCTCTAGGAGGTAACCCATGCGCAAAGCATTCGTCGTCATCACCGCGCTGTTGCTCGTCGCGTTCGCCCTCCAGTTCGTCTTCGCCGCCGTGGGCGGGTTCACGAGACCCGCCGGGGACGACGCGTACGCCCTGCACAGCGTCAACGGCATGGCGGTCATCCCGATTCTCACAGTGCTCACCGCCGTGTTCGCCGCGCTGGCGAAGGCGCCGGGGAAGCTCATCGGGCTGGCGGTCCTGCCGATCGGCCTCGTCCTCCTCCAGCCGCTCATCGCCATGCTGGCCGAGGCGTTCACGGACGCGTCGGGTGTGAGCACCCCGCTCGGCCTGACCGTCGGTGGGTTGCACGCCCTCAACGGAATCATCGTGGTGCACGTGGTGGTCGGCGTCCATCGGGCGGCGCGCAAGCTGGCCGTCCCGGTGCCGCCCGGCGCTGCTCCGCTGGTCGCCCGGGAAGGAGAGCCGGTATGACCACCGGGTCGCTGCTCGCGGCCGATCTCGTGATCGCGGTCCTCGCGGCCGCAGCCTGGTTGGGGGGTGGCGCCGCGTCCGCCGTCCGCCGCCGCCCGCTCGCCCTGGGACTGGCGGCCGTCGCGCTGCTCGCCACGCTCGCCCGCGCGATCACGATCACCGCGCTGGCCCGCGCCGGCTGGTGGTTCGCCGCGGAGAAAGTGCTCATCGCCGCGCCCCTGTCGCTCGCGGCGGTGGGCGTCGCCGGTCCGCGGCTGCTGCGGGCCCCGGGTGACATCCGGGCCGTCGCGGTGCCGCTGCTCTTCGCGGGGTACGCCACGAGCAGCGCCCTGCTGGTGACGGTTCTGCACGGCTACCCGGCGTCGGCCGGGGCGGGGCTGCTCGCGGTCGCCGGGGTCGTCGCGGCGACGGTGATCACGGGCCGTGCTCTCGGCGCGCGCCCGTCCCGGACGCTGTCCCGGGTGGCCGTCGTGGCGGCGGGCGCGGCGCTGGTGACCGGAACCGGGCTGACCGTCGCCTCCGGCGCGGCGCCGGGCGTACCTCATGATCATGGTTATCCGGTGGCCCGGATCGCCGCCGAACCCACCAGGCGGTTCACCCTGACGGCCGGGACCGCCACGGTGGACGCGGGCGGCCGGGACGTCGCGGCCTGGGCGTTCAACGCGCAGGTACCCGGACCGGAGCTGACCGCCACCGTCGGCGACGTCCTGGAGGTGACGCTGCGCAACCGCGACATCGGGCGTGGCGTCACAGTGCACTGGCACGGGTACGACGTGCCGAACGATCAGGACGGGGTGCCCGGGGTGACGCAGGCAGCGGTGCGGCCCGGGCAGGAGTTCGTCTACCGGTTCCGCGCCGACCAGGCCGGAACGTACTGGTACCACACGCACTCGGCCTCCGACGTGGGCGTACGGATGGGGCTCTACGGTGTGCTGGTGGTGCGACCGGGGCCGGTGGCCGGCGTCGACGTCACAGTGCCGGTGCACACCCTGGCGGGCCGTCCGTTGCCCGCGTCGAGAGTGGAGCGGGTCGAGGCCGGCGTACCGGTGCGGTTGCGTCTGATCAACACCGACAGCACGACGCACCGGTACGCCCTGGCCGGGACCGAGTTCCGGGTGGCCGCGATCGACGGCGTCGACCTGCGGGGCCCGACCCCGCTGGCGGACACCGCCGTGCTGATCCCGGCCGGGGGCCGCTACGACCTGGTCTTCAACGCGCCGGCGACCCCGGTGGCGCTGTTCGTCGACGGACGGGCGGTCTACTCGACCGGCCCGGTGTCGACGGTGACCGGCGCCTGGCCGGTGCTCGATCCGCTCGACTACGGGGTGACCGCACCGGCGCCGTGGTCAGGGTTCGACAAGACGTTCACCCTGGTGCTCGATCGCGGCCTCGACCTGCGCGGGTTGCTGCCCCGGTACGCCCACACCGTCAACGGCGCGGCCGACCCGGACATCCCACCGCAGGTGGTACGCCTGGGCGACGTCGTGCAGTTCACCATCGTCAACCGGTCGCCGGTCGTGCACCCGTGGCACCTGCACGGCCACCACGTCCTGGTGCTGGCTCGCGACGGGAAGCCGGCGGCCGGCAGCCCGCTGTGGCTGGATTCGTTCGACGTCCGTCCGGGCGAGGTGTGGAAGGTGGCGTTCCGGGCCGACAACCCGGGAGTGTGGGCCAACCACTGTCACAACCTGGCGCACGCCGATGCCGGGATGACACTGCATCTCATGTACTCCTGATCGCGAGGTCGACCCACCGCTCTCGCCCGTGTGTCACTGTGGTTCATGCCCCTGAGCGCGTACCACCTCAGAACGTCGGTCGCCGTGTCGGACATCGCGGCGGCGGTCGCGTTCTACGAAGGCAAGCTGGGCCTACCGGTGTTACGGTCCGGGCCGAGCGCGACCATCGTCGACGGCAGCCGTGTCTATGGTTCCGGTGGCGGGCCGGCACTCAACGTGTACCAGTCGGTCACCGCCGGGAAGACCCCGGCGACGTTGGCGACGTGGTATGTCGACGACATCGACCAGACAGTTGACGAACTCGCGTCGGCGGGTGTCGAACTCGTCCGCTACCCGGGGTTGGCACATGACGCCAAGGGGATCACCGCGCGGGCCGGCGGTGGACGCGTCGCCTGGTTTCAGGACCCCGATGGGAACACCTTCGCCGTCGAGGCCGACGTCTGATCCGCAATGCCGGTAGTTTTCTGGCATGACTGAGGACACCTTCCGCTCGGTGGCGATCGAGCGCACCAGCCTGGGCAACTACGTCGTGCGGAACGTCCGGGGCGGTTCGGTGTCGTTGGGCACGGGCGAGGACGGCAGTTTCACGCCGGTGGAGCTGCTGCTGGCCGCCATCGGCGGCTGCACCGCGGTGGACGTGGACCACATCACCAGCCGTCGCGCCGAGCCGACCGAGTTCACCGTCGCCGTCACCGGTGACAAGGTCCGGGACGAGGCCGGCGGGAACCGGATGCGGAACCTGCGGGTCGAGTTCACCGTGACGTTCCCGGAGGGCGCGGACGGCGACGCGGCCCGTGCGGCGCTGCCGCGGTCGTTGCAGCAGTCGCACGATCGGTTGTGCACGGTCTCCCGTACCGTCGAGCTTGGCACTCCCGTCTCGATGACCGAGGCGGGCGGGCCCACCGGAGACTGATCGTCGCTGAGCACTGCTACCGGATCTGCGGGCCAGTGCTCCGCCCTTCAGGGCGGGGGTGAGGGCCCGCGCTGGGAGGGCCTTCAAGGCCCGAGCAGTGCCTTAGTCCGGGCGGTTCTGCTGCTCGATGTACTGGCGCAGCACTGTCAGGGGTGCCCCGCCGTTGGAGCCGGCGAAGTACGACCCGGACCACAGTTTGTTGGCCCGGTGGTAGTGGCGTGCAAGCTCGGGGAACTCCTGGCGCATCCGTCGCGAGGACACGCATTTTGAGGCTGCTGACCAGCTTCGACAGGGCCACTTTGGGCGGGAAGTTGACCAGCAGGTGCACGTGGTGGGGTTCGCCGTTGAACTCGGCCAGTTCGGGTTCGAGGTCGGCGCACATCGCCTGCATGATCTCTTCCATGCGGGTCAGGTGCCGGCCGGTGAACACCGGGTGCGGTATTCCGTCACGGGAACCGAGTGCGCGGGCAACGCAGGAAACGCGATGTCCGTCTGTGCGGGGTGTCTTCGGTGTCAGACCTGGTGGATACGGTCGGCGGGTGCTGTTGCGTTACAACTTCCGTGTGTACCCGACCCCGGGCCAGCAGCAGTCGCTGGCGCGGGCGTTCGGGTGTGCGCGGGTGGTGTTCAACGATGGACTGCGCGCCCGGCAGGACGCCGGCGAGGCCGGTCTGCCGTATCTGTCGGACGGGGACCTGTCGAAGCAGGTCATCACCGAGGCCAAGAAGACCGAGGGCCGCGCCTGGTTGGGCGAGGTGTCGGCGGTGGTGTTGCAGCAGGCCCTGGCGGACCTGAACACCGCCTACCGCAACTTCTTCAACTCCCTGTCCGGGAAGCGCAAGGGACGCAAGGTCGCGCCGCCGCGGTTCCGGTCCCGCAAGGACAACCGGCAGGCCATCCGGTTCACCGCCAACGCCCGTTTCAAGGTCCTCGACAACGGACGCCTGCGGCTGCCGAAGATCGGCGACCTGCACGTGCGCTGGTCGAGGCCGCTGCCGTCCGCGCCGACCTCGGTGACGATCATCCGGGATGCTGCCGGGCGGTACTTCGCCTCGTTCGTGGTGACCACCGGCCAGGACGAGACGCTGCCACCGACGGACTCCGAGGTCGGCATTGACCTCGGGTTGACCCACTTCGCGGTACTCTCCGACGGCACGAAGATCGCCGCGCCGAGGTTCCTGCGCCGCGCCGCCCGCAAACTGCGCCGTCTGCAACACGATCTCTCCCGCAAGCAGAAGGGCTCCAATAACCGCAAGAAAGCCGTCGTGAAGGTCGCCCGTGCCCACGCGCGGGTGGCCGACACTCGGCGGGACTGGCAGCACAAGCTCTCCACGACGGTGATCCGCGACAACCAAGCGGTGTACGTCGAGGACCTTGCTGTTGCCGGTCTCGGCCGGACCCGGCTGGCGAAGTCGGTGCACGACGCCGGCTGGTCGCAGTTCACCGCCATGCTGGAGTACAAAGCCGCCCGGTACGGGCGCACCTTCGGCAAGGTCGACCGCTGGTTCCCCTCCACCCGCATGTGCTCAGAGTGCGGGGCGGTCAGCAACAAGCTGGATCTGTCCGTGCGGTCGTGGGTGTGCCCTTGCGGGGCCACCCACGACCGGGACATCAACGCCGCACGCAACATCAGGGCCGCCGGACGGGCGGACCTCAACGACCGTGGAGCGCAGATAAGACCAGGACTTGTCCCGGCACCGCGCAGCGAAGCGGTAACCCACCGGAAGCTCACGCCCTCACGTGCGTAGCAGGCCGGAATCCCCGCCATTCATGGCGGGGAGGACGTCAATCAGGTCCGGTGCGGCCCGTTCGTGTGAGGGTGACGGCATGCGTCGACTACTGGTGCCACTGCTGATCGTCCTCGCCGCGGCAGTGGGGTGCGCTGACGCGAACGCCCAGCCGGGTCGCCCGGCGGTCGCGGAGCCGGCGCCCACCGCACTGCTCGCCGATGGCAGCGTCCCCTGGGCCGACCTGAAGATCACCGACGAGGACCTCAACGGCCGTCCGGCCGGGCCGAGGGTTCCGGCCGCCGGCAGTGAGCCGTGTCGGGCCGAGCAGCTGACCGGCCGGCTCACCACATGGACGCGGCCCGGCACCGGCGGTGAGACGCCCCGGGGCTTCGACGCCGCCGTCGGCAAGCTCATCGGCGAGGTGGACGTGCGGAACTCGTCGACGGTCGAGTGCACCCTGCAGGGCGAGGTGCCCACGACCATGCTCGCCGGCGGCCGCGAGATCCCGATGCTCTACACCCACGACATCAACGCGGAGGGCCGCGCCCGGGTGGTCGCCGTGCCGGCCGGTGGCCACGCCAGCCTGCGCCTGGACTGGTCCGGGCCGTTCTGTCAGCCCGTGAAGGGGCCGTTGGAGCTCGCCATCGAGCTGCCGTACGACGGCGGCCGGTTGCGCGCACCGGTCACCGCCGACGAGCGGCCGGGCTGTCCGCAGGGGGAGGGGGTCCACCCCCGCGCGCGGGGGACGCTCTTTGCGAGCGGGTTCACCGAGCCGGTCACGGTGTCGAAGCCCCCGTCCTCGCCGCTGGACAAGCTCACCGTCGCTGTTCAGGGGCCGCCGACCGCAGCCGCCGGGTCGCGGCTCACCTTCCGGGTGACGCTCGGCAACCCGACCGGCGGCCCCCTCGTGCTGGACCCCTGCCCGGGCTACCTCATGGAACTGTTCTCGCTCGGCGACGCGACGAACGACGCGGTCAACACCTCCCAGCTGTACCGGCTGAACTGCCGCCCGCTTCCGCAGATTCCCGCCGGCGGCAGCGCCGCGTTCGACATGGTCGCCGAGGTGCCGGCCTCGATGCGTGCTGGGCGGATGTTGACGGTGACCTGGAAGTTCTACCTGCCGCACTACGTGCAGAGCGGTGACCAGTTCGGTGTGCTCACAGTGACCGTCGTCTGACGAGCGTTGCTCGGGGGTGGCCGCACCGGAGCGACGACCGAGAGCGCGAACCGAGAGATAGATGTTGTTGAGGGTATGGGAGCGCTCCCGTAACATACCTGACGCGGCCTGTTAACGCTCACAATCAGTCACGAGCAGCGACCACCACCAATGTATAGGCCGCCATCCCGCGAGGAGGGTGCTATATGACCAGATCCAGGGCCACCAATGTCGGTCTGGTTGCGGCCGGCGTCGGTTTACTGGTGTCGTCGACAGTGGTCGCGGCGCTGCCGGCCGGCGCCGCGGCCGAGGGTTGTTCGGTGAACTACGCCGTGTCGTCGCAGTGGCAGGGCGGCTTCGGCGCCAACGTGGCGATCACGAACCTGGGTGATCCGTTGAGCAGTTGGACGCTGACCTGGTCGTACGGCGCCGGGCAGACGGTGACGCAGGCCTGGAACACGTCGCTGACCCAGAGCGGGTCGGCGGTGACGGCGAGGAACGTGAGCTACAACGGTGCGATCCCGACCAACGGCACGGTGTCGTTCGGGTTCAACGGCTCCTGGACGGGCAGCAATCCGGCACCGACGAGCTTCGCCCTCAACGGTGTCACCTGCACCGGTGGCACGACGCCGACGACTCCGCCACCCACGACTCCGCCACCCACGACCCCACCGCCGACGACCCCGCCACCCACGACCCCGCCACCGACCACGCCGCCGCCCACCCAGACCTGTGACCTTCAGTCGACGTACCGGTGGTCGTCCACCGGCGCGCTGGCGCAGCCGAGGTCGGGGTGGGTGTCGCTGAAGGACTTCACCGTGGCCCCGTACAACGGTCAGCAGCTGGTGTACGCCACCACGCACGACACCGGGACCAGGTGGGGTTCGATGAACTTCGGTCTGTTCTCGAACTATTCGCAGATGGCGTCGGCCAGTCAAAACGCGATGAACAACGCGACGGTGGCGCCGTCGTTGTTCTACTTCGCGCCGCGCAACATCTGGGTGTTGGCGTACCAGTGGGGTGGGCCGGCGTTCTCGTACCGGACCTCGTCTGACCCGACGAACCCGAATGGTTGGTCGGCGGCGCAGACGTTGTTCAGCGGGAGCATCACCGGCTCCGGCACCGGGCCGATCGATCAGGCGGTCATCGGTGACGGTACGAACATGTACCTGTTCTTCGCCGGGGACAACGGCAAGATCTACCGGGCCAGCATGCCGATCGGGAACTTCCCCGGCAACTTCGGCTCCAACTACACGACCATCATGAGTGACACCACGAACAACCTGTTCGAGGCCGTGCAGGTCTACAAGCTTCAGGGTCTGAACAAGTACCTCATGATCGTCGAGGCGATCGGCTCGCAGGGGCGCTACTTCCGTTCGTTCACGGCCACCAGCCTGGGCGGTTCGTGGACGCCGAATGCCACCAGCGAGAGCAACCCGTTCGCGGGCAAGGCGAACAGCGGCGCGACCTGGACCAACGACATCAGCCACGGTGAGCTGCTGCGCACCAGTGCCGACCAGACGATGACGGTCAACGCCTGCAACCTGCAACTGCTCTACCAGGGTCGTTCCCCCAGCTCCGGCGGCGACTACGGCCTCCTGCCGTACCGGCCGGGTCTGCTGACCCTGCAGCGCTGACACTGCCTGATCAGGCTCGACCAGCACCGAACGGGCGGGCTCGGCACAACGCCGAGCCCGCCCGCACCGCGTGCAGTTGATCTTTGGCTGCGCACCACTGCGAAGTGCCGCCGACGTCACCGAGCGGACGAAGAGGTCGTCGGTTCGAATCCGGACACCCGACAGAGGTCAGAGGGCACATCCTATCGACGGATGTGCCCTCTAGTCCTTTGTACAGCAGTGGAGTACAGCAGCGGGTCACCGCAGGCTCTCGCCCAGGCGCTTGAGGCGTCGCGGGTGGCGTCCGACGACGCCTGCGAATAGAACCCCATCGTGACCGACACCTCGGCGTGCCGGAGCACCTGCATGATGACGCGCGGGTGCACGTCCAGGTCGACGAGCAGGGTCGCGCAGGTACGCCGGGCGTCGTGCACGGTGATCTTCCGAACCCCGGCCCGGACACAGCGGGCGTCCCAGGAGCGGTTGAAGTTGCGCGGCTCGACCGGAGTGCCGTAGCGGGTGGTGAACAGCAGCGACGACCCCTGCCAGGCGATCCCGGCCTGATCGCGGTCGTTCTTCCTCGCGCTCTGGCGGAGGTCGAGTGCCGCCGCGCAGATGTCCGGCAGCGGGAGCGTGGCGTCCGAGGTCTGCGTCTTGGTCTCCCGGTGCAGCAGTTGGCCCCCGAAGCGCTGCAACTGCCAGGCGATCGACAGCTCCCCCGCCGCCAGGTCGACGGCATCCCCTGTGAGGCCAAGTACCTCACCATTGCACAGCCCGAGCACCAGGATCAACACGTACGCGGCGTAGACCCGAACGTCAACCCGACAGGCCCTGCCCCTGCTCGTCAATGCGGGTCGTCTCTAGATGGCAGCAGCCGACAGCTTGAGACCTCATACCCCGGGCAGCGGCCGCCCGGGGTCGCTGGCGGAATGGCTGTCGACAGCAACGCTGACAGCAACCGCGCCGGACGGCAGCACGCTGAGGAGGGCTGGCATGGACGAAGGGTTTGAGCGCGTGCAAGCTTTCCCGGACGTGTGCGGACGCGATGCACAGAGCTTGTAAGCGAGACGTCAGGCAGCGAGGCAGCAAGGAGGCAGCGCGAGCCTTGATGCGGGTTCGCCCCGAACGTGAGCAGACGAGGTCCGGCGCCTGCTCGTCGACGCAGGCCGCCACCAGTTGGCAGCAGCCGACAGCTTGAGACCGTATCCCCCGGCGGGGGTCAACCGTCCGAACGCACAGACCGGACCAGCGGCGATCTGACAGTCGTTGAGATCAAGGGTGGGGCCGCCGCCGGATGAGTGTGGGCGGGTGCCCTCTCGGAGTCGGGCCCATGGACGGCAGCGGACGCTGTGACCTTTGCCGAAACCGCCTTACAAGCGGAGAGTCTGCGTTTTTGGCGCCCGCCGCTACTGTCGAGCAGTCGAGGCGTACCTACCAGAGAGGTCCTAGGGCTATGTCCGTCGACTTTGGAACTGTGCCTGATTGGGTCGGTGCAATAGGTACAAATGCGGCATTCGGCGCTGCTGCGATCGTGCTGCTTCGTGAGCGTAGACAGCGAGCGAGGGACCAAGCGGCAGCGATTGAGTGCGATGTCCGGACAGCTGATGGCAGCACGATCGTCACGATTACGAACCGGTCCAAGAGAGCCATTCAGAATGTCAAAGCATCTGTGCAAGACCCCCATCCGTTCGGCGGAGCGCTCGGAGATTATCTTCGAATCTCCAGTTGCCGCCCGATTGCGGCCTGGTCGAACCCTCACGGTGAAAGCACCGACTGTATTGATTGATGAGATTGTGCCTTCATACGGAGTCTTCTTCGAGGATGCCTACGGCCGACGATGGCTGACCCACGTGGAGACGGGAGAGGTCTTCCAGCTACTTTCCCGCTGGCATTACCAAGCAGTGTGGCGGAGGACAAAGCGGCGGATGCGTCGACCTTTGGTCGCCGTAGCCAGCGTCAGGCGGTTGGCGGGAGCCAAAGGCGGCCCAGCCTCGCCGGAGCAGACGGAAGGCACAGCTGCAAGCGAGAGACCGCCTGCGCGGTCGACCTCTGCGTAACGAAACCCAGCAGATTCTCGATTCGCGTGGAGATCGCGGTGGCAGCGGCAGGTCAGGCATGGCGATCAGCGGGTGAACCCACATGGCGGGCCTCGCCAGCGCTCGCTGCTAACAGCGACCAGGCTCTCCCCAGCGGCGGTTAACCTGGGTCCCCGGCGGAACGTCGTCGACAGCAACGCTGACAGCAACGCCGCCGGACGGCAGCACGCCGCCAGGTGCTGGCAGGACGAAGCCTTGAGCGTGCAGCCTTTGCCGGACGCGTGCGGACACGGCGCACAGAGCTTGTAATCGAGGCGTCAGGCTGCGCCTAGCGGCGGACAGGGGCAGGAGCAAGTGGACGGTCGCCTACAACACCTAGAGTTCGAGGCATCTCACCATCCAGCGGCGGGAGCCTCATGTTCTTCACCCTCACGTATGACGGCATCCTCCGTGGCTCTAGGAGCTCGGCTGCCGTCAAGCACGACATCCGACGCTCCTTGCATCCGCAAATTAAGGCCCTCTGGCAGATGCCGCCGCTGACTACACGATCAGAGGCGATCGACACGGAAGTAACGCGCGACGGGGCCGGGAGTATGGTCAGCACTATAGGCAGCCACACGTTCGCTGCCCTCGTCAACGACGTCTATCACCTACGGGCCAGGCTGCACATTCTCATGCTGAGGCGTGATTCCCCTGGTGGCCTTATGACCCACGGTGGTGACATCGACAATCGGCTTAAGACCCTGTTCGACGCATTGCAGCGCCCGCAGCACCCCCAGGAAGTCCCGGCGGACTGGCAGCCGAATGAGGATGAGAGCCCGCTTCACTGCTTGCTGAGCGACGACCGCCTCGTAACTAGAGTCGATGTCGATACAGCGCGCTGGCTGATGCCGGGAGATCCTGCGGAGGTGCGTCTCATCATCAATGTCGAAGTCTGGACTCCGTCACCCACGTATTGGTCACTTGGTGTGATCGGATAGTCCGCCACCGGGCGCTCCAACGGCCAGCGCTTCCCCTGCCCGAAGGAAGGCTGGTCCCTTCCCTTAAGCCTCAACGCCCGTCCTGCACAGCGGACCAACCTGCGGCGCGAGTGCATAAGCGAGGCAGCAAGGAGGCAGCGCGAGCATCGATGCGGGTTGACTTCGATCGTGTACCAACGACGCCGGGCATCTGCTCGTTTGCGCGGGCCACCATCTGTTGGCAACGTCCGACAGCTTGAGAGCGTATCCCCCCCGACGGGGGTCAGGGGCTAGGTCTTCGCCTGGCTTCCGCACAAGCAGTTTGCCCGGTAGATGTCGCCTATAGGCTTGGTGGATTCGGGGCGGATACTGGCGGGGTGGTGGAGAAGCAGGCGACGGAGTTGACCCGGTGGACCATCCACGGCGAGCGGGTCGTGGACGACACCCGGCGGGCGCGGTTGAGTATCGCTGAGGTGGAGTTGCCCGACGGGGTGCGCTTTGAGCAGTACGTGATCCGTGCTCCCCGGTCGGCCATGGTCGCCGTGCTCGATGATCGGGAGCGCCTGTTGTTGATGCGGCGGCACCGGTTTGTGTTCGACCGGTGGGTGTGGGAGTTGCCCGGTGGCTACGTCGACGACGAGGAGCAGCCGGCGCAGTGCGCGGTGCGGGAGGTCGAGGAGGAGACCGGCTGGCGGCCTCAAGGGGTGGAGCGGTTGCTGTCCTTCCAACCGTGGGTCGGGACTGCGGACGCCGAGAATCTGCTGTTCCTGGCTCGGCAGGCTGAGCACATCGGTGCGCCCGTGGACGTGAATGAGGCTGAGCAGGTCGCGTGGATTCCGCTCGACGAGGCGTACGGCCTGGTGTCCCGGGGTGAGATCGTCGGTGCCGGCACGGTGATCGCGGTGCTGGAGCTGGTCGCGCGTAAGGCCCGGGGAGAGCTGTGACGCTCAGCGTCGGGGACCGAGGGTGGCGTCGATGCGGCCGGTGAAGTGCCGGACGGCGGGTAGTCGCCGGTGCGGGGCGAGTTGGGTTTGCAGGTCGCGGAGGTAGCGGACGGCTCTGGCGGAGCGGAGCTGGGTGGTCAGGGTCAGGGCGTTCGCGCCGATGGCGCAGGCTCGGTCGGGTTCGCCCTTTTGGGCGTGGACGCTGGCGAGCAGGGCGAGGTTGAAGGCTCGGCCGCGTACGTAGCGGTTGTCCATGCGTAGGGATCGTGCCGCGAAGCGTTCGGCGTGGGTGTTGCGGCCGAGGGCGTGGAAGCAGTGGCCGAACTTGGCCGACAGGTACGCCTCGTCGAAGTAGCTGAGCCACTGCGGTTCGGTGCTGCGGTCGGCTCGGTCGAGGGATTGTTCTGCCTGGTGCAGGGCGGCGGCGCAGGCCCGTTCGTCGTTGGCTTTGGCTAGGGCGTGGGCTTCCATGACGTGGGCTTCGGCGGTGAGGACCGGAACCCCGGCGCGGCGGGCGGTCTGGCCGGCGGCGCGGGCGAGGTCAAGGCCGGTGGTGGTGTGGCCGAGGTAGGTGGCCTGGTGGCTCATCGCGGCGAGGATCTCCGCGCCGAGGCCGTGGTCTCCGGCGGCGTGGGCGAAGTCCAGGGCGAGGATGAGGTACCGCTGGGCGATGCCGTGCTCGGCGGTGTCGTACGCCTGCCATCCGGCGAGTTGAGCCAGTTCGGCGGCAGCGCTGAGCAGCCGCTGACCGGTGCCATGGTCGTAGCGGCCATCGGTGAGCAGCGGGGTCACCTCCTGGTGTAGGTAGCGGGACACGGTGTCGCGGGCGTGGCCGCCGCCGTACTGGTTGTCCAACTGGCGGTAGGTCGCCGTCATCGCGCGGATGGTGTCAATCTCCGGTTGACCGACCGTGTTGCGTCCGGGTTGAGTGACCAGGGCCGGATCGGGGGCGGTGAACCAGCGCAGCGCCGGCAGGGTGTAGCCGGCGGAACTGAAGGCCACCTGCCGGAGTACGTCTCGACGGTTCACGTCACCTCGCCAAAGCTCTGCGGCACTGCGTACGTCCTCCTGCCAGGTCCGGTGAACCGGCTCGCTGGGGGTGCGCCGGTCAAGGCCGGTTGGTGGTGCGGCCTGTCGGGGTGCCAGGCCCATCGTGGTGCGCGCCTGGTCGGGCATCCGGCAGCCGTCGGCGATCCGCTCTACGACGTCTATCGAAGTGACCTTGCGTCCGGCCATGATCCGGCTGACGTAACCCTGTTCCAGCCCGACAGCTGCCCCGATCCGGCTCTGACTCGCCCCGGTGAGACTGGCGATCCAGCGGAACAGCCCGCCGATGTCGCGAGCGGCCAGCACGGTCAGCACCTCGCCGTGTGACCAAGCATCCTCCGGAATCCGAAGCGGATCGGGCAGCACGGCAACTCCCAGCGTCGCGTTCCGACTACTCAAGGTGTTCAGATCGACAGCCTAGGGCGACCATTCGTGCTGGTCGAGCCGTCCCATGTCACCGTGACATGACCGCTGGCCATGGAGCGGCCCGTCGACGGACGCGATGGTCGGCGCATGTCCTTCGATGTCGACAACCCGCCCGAAGAGCCACCCGTAGAATGCCAGCACCGTCTGCTGTGGCGGTTGGCCCGCGCTCTCTGGGAGGCTCACCGGCCCGACAGCGCAGGCTTCTGCGTGGCCACCGGCTGCTGGCACACGAACCAACGCGACCCCTGCCGGCTGGCCCAACTCGCACAGGAAGGGATGCGCACCGCGTGCGGCGAAGCCACCCCCGCGTCGCCACCCTGGATCGCCGTCACCCGCGAGCGCCTGGCGGCCGGGGACATCGACCCCGTGGACGCCGTCGCCGAAGCCCTCTGGCACCACCGCCACGCCCGCAGGGCAGGGCGGTGACCGATGGGAGCCATCTACACCTCGACAGCCTTTCGGGAGTACGCGAAGACGCAGGTGGCCTATGCGGACATCCTGCTGACCAAGCACGCCGAGTCGGCCCTGAATCTGTGCCGCTGCGGCCGACTCCACCCCTGCGACGAACACCGCCACTGGCTGGAGATGCGCACCCACTTCAGACAGTTCCTCGTCGACGAGCAGTACGGCAGCGAAGTACAGCAACCCTGCCCACCGAACCCGACCCGAAGCGACCCCAGCAGGCCGTACGACCTTGGATGACACCCGACCGGACCGGCTCGCCGAGAGTTCGGGACGAACGGGTTGGGGCAGCCGAAGCTGCTCGAAACGTGGCATTGGACCGCTCCTGTGACGGCCGGCTGACAAAGACGGGGTACGACACGCATCAGCGGGGCAGCCTGTGGCTGACGAGTTTGGGACGATGCGCCGGTCGACCTACCGACATCAACCGACTCGAAGGGATCCCCGCGATGGCAAAGGTCATCTCCACGCTGTTCATCTCGGCCGACGGTGTGGCCGAGATCGACCCTGACTGGCACTTCCCGTACTTCGACGAGAACATGGGCCGCGCCGTCACCGAGGACTATGACGCCGCCGCCGATGTGCTGCTCATCGGCCGCGTGACGTACGACAGCTTCGCCGGGGCCTGGCCCGACCGGGAGGCCGCTGGGGGCGAGGACGCGCCGTTCGCCAAGCAACTAGGCGATACCCGCAAGGTGGTCGTCTCGCGTCAGCCGCTGGAGTTTTCCTGGCGCAACTCGGAGCTGATCAACGGGGACCTCCTCGACGCCGTCACCGCGCTCAAGGCCGATGCCGGCGTCCGGGGAATCCTCATCCCCGGGTCGATCTCCGTGGTGCAGCAACTGCTCGCCGCGGGCCTGGTCGACGAGCTGCGCCTACTGGTGCACCCGGTGGCCGCCCGGAAGGGTCGCAAGCTGTTCGACGAGGGCGAACCGGCGTACCACCTGCGACTGGTGGCGTCGGAGGCGTTCCCGACGGGCGTCCTTCGGGTGATCTACGCGCCGGGCCCGGCGCCGACTCCGGTCGGCTACGACGAGGTCAAGGACCAGTTGCCGGCCGGAAGCTAGGGACCTTCGAGGGCGACCGCACGCAGCCCTGGCGGATCAAGAGTGATGCGCGCCACTTGATTGACCACCACCGATTCATTCCACACTTCGAGCATGTATTTAGTGAGGTCCATCGATATTGATAGTTGACCTCGACGGAGACAGGATCTCGGGCACCACCACCCCGATCCCTCCTGGGAGGCGCCATGACCCGTCCCCGCCTGCCCCTCCTGCGGGCAGCCAGCCGGTTGGCCGCACTCGCCCTGGCCACCGCCGGCGTGCTGCTCACCGTCGCCACACCCGCCAGCGCCGCTGTGCCCACCGGCCGCTACGTCGCGCTGGGCGACTCGTACACCGCGGGTCCGCTGATCCCCACCCAGGTCGACCTCAACTGCCTGCGGTCCAACCGTAACTACCCGTCGCTGGTGGCGGCGTCCGCCGGCTCGTCGTCGTTCGCCGACGTGAGCTGCTCCGGCGCCACCACCGACGACATCCTCTACGGCGGTAGCGGCCAACTGGGCATCACGCTGCCACCGCAGCTCAGCGCGGTGACCTCGAACACGGCACTGGTGACGGTGCAGATCGGCGGCAACGACATCGGGTTCTCCGGCATCATCGGCGACTGTGCCGAGGCGAGCGTCAGCAGCCCGCTCGGATCCCCGTGCAAGGACCGCTACACCGCCGGGGGTGTCGACCAGTTGCAGGCGCGGATCGTCGCCGCCACGCCCAAGGTCACCGCGGTGTTGCAGGCGGTCCGGCAGTCCGCCCCGGGCGCACGGGTCGTGGTGCTCGGCTATCCGGCGATCCTGCCGGACACCGGTTACGGCTGCTGGCCGGTCGTTCCGATCGCCTACCAGGACGTGCCGTACCTGCGCGGCATCGAGAAGTCACTCAACGCGATGTTGGCCAGCGCCGCGAGCGCCAACGGTGCCACCTACGCCGATGTCTACACCCCGTCGATCGGCCGGGACGCGTGCAAGGGCAGCGGCACCCGCTGGGTCGAGGGCCTGGTGCCGCAGAACTCGGCCGCCCCCTTCCACCCCAACGCCCGAGGTGAGCAGGGCATGGCCACCGCCCTGATCGCCAGGCTGAACAGCTGACCAGACCCGCCACCGGTTGCGCCGGCCCCGTCGGAGACGACGGGGCCGGCGCGCCCCACCTTTCGGCGCGGACGGTCCTTCCCGAGGCGGCACCACCACCCGAGGCGACGTCGCGGTGCTTGAGATCGTGGAGTCCGGGGTACCGAAAGTGTCATGCCGAGCGTGGGGCAAGTCATCGGAGACCGTTACCGTCTGGTCGAGAGCATCGCCAGCGGTGGAATGGGCGACGTCTGGCGGGCGGTCGACGAAACCCTGGACCGCTGCGTCGCGGTCAAGATGCTGCAATCTCGGCTGGTCACCGATGCCGGCTTCGGCGAACGGTTCCGTCGCGAGGCTCGGGCCATGGCGGCCCTGCGTCACCCGGGTGTCGCCCAGGTCTACGACTACGGTGAGGTGTCCCAGGCCGACGCGCCGGTCCTCGCGTACATCGTGATGGAGTGTGTGCAGGGACAACCCCTGTCGGAGCGGATCGCCGAGGTCGGCCGGCTGGGCGTGGCCGAGACGATGTCGATCGCCGCACAGACCGCCCGTGCGCTTCAGGCCGCACATGACGCCGGCGTCGTGCACCGGGACGTCAAGCCCAGCAACCTGATCATCGAGCCGGACGGGCACGTCGTACTCGTCGACTTCGGCGTCGCGGTGACGCCGGAGGCGGCGAGCCTGACCCGTACGAACCAGGTCGTCGGCACCGCCCTCTACATGGCCCCCGAGCAGATCCGCAGGAACGAGACCACGTCGGCGATCGACATCTACGCGCTGGGGGCCGTCGTCTACCACTGCCTCGCCGGTAGGCCCCCGCATGAGGGCGAGCACGCCGTCGCGGTGGCGCTGCGGCATCTCGAGGAGGAGCCACCGCCGCTGCCCGCGGACGTTCCGGCGGCGGTCCAGCGCCTGGTCGCCACCGCGATGGCGAAGGAGCCCACCCGCCGTTTCCCGACGGCGGCGGCCATGGCCACCGCGGCGCAGACGCTCGCGGAGCCGTCCGACCAACTGGTGCGGACGGCCGTCGGGACGCCGATCACGGCGGCGGTCGAGCGCTCGGAGGTCCGGCGCCCGGTTGCCGGCGGCGCGGCGAAGCGGTCGGGGGGTCCCGGGCCGAAGGTGCTCGCGGTGCTTCTCGGATCGATGGCCGCCGCGGCTGCCGTCCTGGTGTTCGCCGATCCCATCGGCATGATGCCGGGCGGGACCGGGCGAGGGTCGACGCCACCCGCCGTGTCGCCACCGGCGCCGTCGCAGCGCGAGCCCGGCCCCGGCGTCGGCGGCGGCGAATCGGCCACCCGCGGTTCCGCGGGGCTGCCGGTCCGCGCGCCCGCCACAGTGACCCCGACGCCCAGCGTCTCGGCAACCGCGGGGACGGTCGGCCAGTCGACGCCACCCGGCGAAGGTACCGGGGGCGAGCCCGAGCCCACCTCGTCCGAGAGCACCCCCACCGACCCGACCACGGCTCCGACGGGGGAGACGACGGCGGCGCCGACCGAGACGGCTGCGGAGGAGGAGGCCGGGGAGGAGCCGGCGGCGGTCCCGACGAAGAGGCCGTCTGTGGGGGCACCGGCAGCGCAGAAGACCGAGGCGCCGCAGGTCTAGTGACACCAGTCTGGCGTGGCGGCCGGGGCCGCCACGCCAGACGTGGTGTCAGGAGTTGGTCACTGTCAACTGGTACGGCAGCTGACCGTCGGCCAGTTCCAGTTGCCGTTGGCCATGATCGTTATGCCGAAGTTGTTGCCGTTGCCGTTCGGCGTCGCGGTGACCGTGCCACTGTTGCCGTTGACGGCGGCGTTCCAGCTGTTCTGAATGCTCTGGCCGCCACCGAGGCCGAGGCTGACGACCCAGTTGTTGGTGCCGCTGACCGCGACGTTGAGGTTGAACCGGTCACCCCACTGCTGACCGGCGGACAGCGTCGCGGTGCAGTTGCCGGTGCCCGGGTTGCCGGTGGTGGGCGGGGTGGTCGGGTTGCCGCCGCTGCCCTCCCGGACGGTGATGTCGGAGCTGCCCTGGCTCTGGTAGCCCTCGGTGGCCATGATCTGGTAGCTGTGGTTGGTGCCGAGGTTCAGGCCGGCGCGGGCCCAGGCGTCGAAGTGGTTGGCGGTGGTGATGGTGCCGCTCGACCGCTTCTGCTGGCGGACGCTCCAGTACTGGTAGAACGTCTGGTTGCCGTCGATCGACGGGGCGTTGACCCGCTGGCTGCGGAGGATGTCGTAGGTGCCGCCGTCGGTGGTGACAGTGCCCAACCGCTGCGCGCCGCTGCTCGGGTTGTAGCTGCCGAAGTTCTCCACCACGTAGTACTCGATGAGCGGGTTGCGCGTCCACCCGTACAGGGCGAGGTAGGTGTTGTTGTTGCCCGGGTTGTAGCTGCCCGAGTAGGTGACCGTCCGTCGGCTGCCGGTGGCCCAACCCTTGCCGCCGACCCAGTTGTTGGTGCTCCGGTCCCAACTGCTGGAGTAACGGCCGTCGGCGCGCAGCGTCATGCTGGCGTTGCCGCTGTCCTTCCAGAACGAGAAGAAGTAGCCGTTGTGCGTGCCGGTGAGGTTCGAGGTGAGGGTCCGGTCGGCCTCGGCGTACGCGTTGGTGGCCGTCATCGTGCCGGTGATGGCCAGGACGGCGGCGCATGCGGCGCCAAGGAGCAACCGCATGCGGCCGCGCCTTCTCGGCTTGGTGTGGCTGGTGTCGGTCATGGAACTGTTGCCTCCTCTGACGGCTGGCGGGGGCCAGCGGCGCGGTACGCCTCGGCAGGTTGCCGGTGGTCGGGTGGCGGCCACGGCGTCGTACCGCTCGGTGGTGGTGGGCCGGTCGTCCTGCACGACGACCGGAGAAGTGGGTCGTGGTGGCTGGTGCTGACGACGATCGAGCGCCGTCGATGGCGACCGTATTAACCCGGCCGTCCACTTGTCAACAATTTTCGGAAACAGGCTGGCAACACCGCCGTCGTCACCGATCGGCATCCATCCAGGTCAGTAGTCGATCAGGGGCGCGGGGCGATCACCACAGAATCTCGATGGCCGATCGGTCCGAGTGGAGGTCGCCGAAACTTCCGGGAACTTTCCGGACCCCCGCATCAGCCCGGCCCGCACGGCACGGGGCCAGGCGTTTCGGTGCCGGACCGGTCAGTGGCGCCCGAGGGCGTTGAGCCGGGCGGCCTGACGGGTCAGGTGGTCGCGTTCGGCGAGGTTGGCGGCCTGCTGGGCCGCCTCGGCGTACAGCCGCGCCGCCGTTGCCAGATTGCCGTCCCGCTCGTGCAGGTACGCCGCCACCGCCTGGTAGCGGGGCAGTGTGTCGTCCACCGCCGCGAGCGCCGCCAGGCCGGCCCGGGGGCCGTCGGCCGCACCGACCGCCACCGCGCGGTTGAGTCGGACGACCGGGTTCTCGGTCAGGCGCGCGAGTTCGTCGTACCACTCCACGATCTGCACCCAGTCGGTCTCGGCGGCGGTCGGCGCGTCCGCGTGCAGTGCCGCGATGGCGGCCTGGGCCTGGAACTCGCCCAGTTGGTCGCGGGCGAGGGCGGCCTGCAGGATCTCCACGCCCTCGGCGATCGACCGGGTGTTCCAGCGGCTACGATCCTGCTCGGCGAGCGACACCAGGCTGCCGTCGGGCGCGGTCCGGGCGGCACGCCGGGCGTGGTGCAACAGCATCAGGGCGAGCAGCCCCGCCACCTCGGGGTGGTCGATCGCGGCGGCCAGCTGCCGGGTGAGCCGGATGGCCTCGGCGGCGAGGTCCACGTCGCCGGAGTAGCCCTCGTTGAAGACCAGGTAGAGGACGCGCAGCACGGTGGCGACGTCTCCGGGCCGGTCGAACCGCAGCCCGGAGACGGTGCGTTTCGCCCGGCTGATGCGCTGCGCCATGGTCGACTCGGGGACCAGGTAGGCGTTGGCGATCTGGCGGGTGGTCAGCCCGCCGACGGCGCGCAGCGTGAGCGCGACAGCGGACGACGGCGTCAACGACGGGTGGGCGCACAGGAAGTAGAGCTGGAGCGTGTCGTCCACGGTGGGGGTCGGCCCCGGCGCCGGCTCCTCGTCGACCAGATCCTCACGCCGGCGGCGAGCGGCGTCGGCGCGGGCTGTGTCGAGGAACCGTCGCCACGCAACAGTGGTCAGCCAGCCCTTCGGGTCGCGCGGCGGATCGGCCGGCCAGACGCGGACCGCCTCGATCAGGGCGTCCTGCACGGCGTCCTCGGCCGCCGCGAAGTCGATTCCGCGGCGGACGAGGATCCCGAGGACGCTCGGCGTGAGGCTCCGCAGCAGCGTCTCGTCCATCGGAGCTGTCACTCCGTGACGGTCGGCGGCTCGCTCAGGAACGGGCGCAGCTCGAGCCACTCGTGGATCGGCTTCCCACCTGCCCCGGGAGCGGCCGACAGCTCCCCGGCCAGCTCGACGGCCCGGTCGTAGCTGTCGACGTCGATCACCATCCAGCCGGCGATGAGATCCTTGGTCTCCGCGAACGGGCCGTCGGTGACCGGCGGGCGACCCTCGCCGTCGTACCGGACCCACGCTCCCTCCGGGGCGAGCGCCTGACCGTCGACGAACTCGCCGGTGCCCTCGAGGCGGGTCGCGAAGTCGCGCATGTACTGCATGTGGGCCGAGATCTCCGCCGGCGTCCACTGGGTCATCGGCACGTCGTTCACCGCGGTCGGGCCGCCTCGGTAGTGCTTGAGCAGCAGGTACTTGGCCATCGTGATGCTCCTTGGTGCTGGCTGCGACCCATCGTGGTCACGTTCACTCCGGGGACGGAGCCGGTCGGCACTTCTCGACATGGCTGTCCGGCTTTTTCCTCCCGCAGGTTAACCTCGGGTGAATCGTCCGACATTGGGGTAGCTCCGGCGGCGCAAAACTTGATTCGTTCCAAAATAGTGAGCTAGTGTTCGTACCCGTGATGTCCGACTTCGAGGCGCAGCTGCGGGCTGTCTCGTTGCGCGTGACCCGGCCCCGGTTGGCGGTGCTCGCGGCGCTGCGCGACCACCCGCACGTCGGCACCGACGCGGTGATCGCGCTGGTCCGCGCGGATCATCCCACGGTCTCCCACCAGGCGGTGTACGACGTGCTGCGGGTGCTCACCGACGCCGGGCTGGTGCGGCGCATCCAGCCGGCCGGGGCGACCGCCCGCTACGAGTCCCGGATCTCGGACAATCACCACCATGTCGTGTGCCGCTCCTGCGGCGCCATCGCCGACGTCGACTGTGCCGTCGGCCACGCTCCCTGTCTCACCGCCTCGGGCGACCACGGTTTCGTGGTCGACGAGGCGGAGGTCGTCTACTGGGGCACCTGCCCCGACTGCGCGACCGAACGCACGCCCCAGAGATCCGCAAGCTCGGAAGGAAGTACATGAGCGACACCCAGGACAACGGCCCCATCAGTGCGCAGGGCGTGGACCAGAAGGCCGCCGCCGGCTGCCCGGTCGCGCACGACTCGGTGACCGCGCACGGCAGCGAGAGTGAGAACCCGGCGATCGACTCGCCGACCCCGAAGACCGGTGGTCGTCCGCGCACCAACCGGGACTGGTGGCCCAACCAGCTCGACCTCTCGGTGCTGCACGCCCACTCGTCCAAGGGCAACCCGCTGGGCGAGAACTTCAGCTACGCCAAGGAGTTCGCGAAGCTCGACGTCGAGGCCCTCAAGCGCGACATCGTCGAGGTGCTCACCACCTCGCAGGACTGGTGGCCGGCCGACTTCGGCCACTACGGCGGCCTGATGATCCGGATGAGCTGGCACGCCTCCGGCACGTACCGCATCGAGGACGGTCGCGGTGGCGCCGGCGACGGTGGTCAGCGGTTCGCACCGCTCAACAGCTGGCCGGACAACGCCAACCTGGACAAGGCCCGCCGGCTGCTCTGGCCGGTCAAGCAGAAGTACGGCCAGAAGATCTCCTGGGCCGACCTGCTCGTGCTCGCCGGCAACGTCGCCCTGGAGTCGATGGGCTTCAAGACCTTCGGCTTCGGCTTCGGTCGCGAGGACGTCTGGGAGCCCGAGGAGATCTTCTGGGGTCCGGAGGACACCTGGCTGGGCGACGAGCGCTACGCCTCCGAGAAGGAGATGGCGGCCGGCGTCGGCTCGACCGAGATGGGGCTCATCTACGTCAACCCGGAGGGCCCGCGCGGTAACGCGGACCCGCTCGCGGCGGCGCACTTCATCCGCGAGACCTTCCGCCGGATGGCGATGAACGACGAGGAGACCGTCGCCCTGATCGCCGGTGGTCACACCTTCGGTAAGACCCACGGTGCCGGCGTCGCCGACAACCACGTGGGCCCGGAGCCCGAGGGTGCCCCGCTGGAGGCGCAGGGTCTCGGTTGGCTGAGCACCCACGGCAGCGGCAAGGGCGGCGACACGATCACCAGTGGTCTCGAGGTGACGTGGACCGACCTGCCGACGCAGTGGAGCAACCGCTTCTTCGAGATCCTGTTCGGCTACGAGTGGGAGCTCACCACCAGCCCGGGTGGCGCGAAGCAGTGGGTCGCCAAGGACGCCGAGGCGATCATCCCGGACGCCTTCGACCCGACGAAGAAGCACCGGCCCACGATGCTCACGACCGACCTGTCGCTGCGCGTCGACCCGGCGTACGAGAAGATCTCCCGCCGGTTCCTGGAGAACCCCGACCAGTTCGCGCTGGCCTTCGCCAAGGCGTGGTACAAGCTGCTGCACCGCGACATGGGCCCGGTCGAGCGCTTCCTCGGGCCGTGGGTGGCCGAGCCGCAGCTGTGGCAGGACCCGGTGCCGGCCGTCGACCACGAGCTGGTGGGTGACGCCGACATCGCCGCCCTCAAGGCGACGATCCTGAACTCCGGCATCCCGACCGACCAGCTGGTCTCCACCGCCTGGGCCTCTGCTGCGACCTTCCGGTACACCGACAAGCGCGGTGGCGCCAACGGGGCCCGCATTCGCCTCGAGCCGCAGCGCAGCTGGGAGGTCAACCAGCCCGAGCAGCTGGCGACCGTCCTGACCGCACTGGAGGGCATCCAGCAGGAGTTCAACTCCGCCGGTGGGGCGAAGATCTCGCTCGCCGACCTGATCGTGCTGGCCGGTTCGGCCGCCGTCGAGAAGGCGGCGCGGGACGCTGGCGTCGAGGTGACCGTGCCGTTCCGGCCGGGCCGCACCGACGCGACCCAGGAGCAGACCGACACCGAGTCCTTCCGGGTCCTGGAGCCGCGCGCCGACGGTTTCCGCAACTACCTGCGCGCGGGCGAGAAGACCCAGCCGGAGGTGCTGCTCATCGACCGGGCCTACATGCTCAACCTGACCGCGCCCGAGATGACCGTCCTCGTTGGCGGTCTGCGCTCCCTCGGCGCCAACGTTGGCGGCAGCCAGCACGGTGTCCTCACCGACCGGCCGGGCGTGCTCACCAACGACTTCTTCGCCAACCTGCTCTCCCCGGGCACCCGGTGGAGCGCGTCGAAGTCCGACGAGCACGTGTACGAGATCCGCGACCTGGCCACCGATGAGGTGAAGTGGACCGCCACCGCGGTCGACCTCATCTTCGGGTCCAACTCGCAGCTGCGCGCCCTCGCCGAGGTCTACGCCAGCCAGGACGCCCGCGACAAGTTCGTGGCCGACTTCGTGGCGGCCTGGACCAAGGTCATGGAGCTCGACCGGTTCGATCTCGCCTGACAGGTAGCACCGACGAGCCCCGGTCGATCTCTGTGATCGACCGGGGCTCTTTCGGTCTGGGTCGACGTGGTTCTCCTGCGTCCGTTAGATGTCATCCGGATGGCTTTTCACGAGTCACGAATCCCACCGATAATTTTTTTGTCTGGATGATCGACTGGCGGACGGGCCCGTACATGGCAAGGTGTTGATCTGCCCGGGCGCGGGCGCGCACCTAGTCACGCAGGGAGTCATCGTGGCCCACCCCGACCTGCATACCGACACTGTGGACCAGGGCACTGGTCATCCTGCGATTCCCCGGCAGCGGGGGGAGGGTGTCGCGGCGCGGCAGCCGCTCGACACGTGGGCTGCCGGAGGTGACACCGCCGGAGCAGGCGCGAACTGGCGTCCGCTGCGGATCGCGATGATCGGGCAGAAAGGGATGCCGGCGACCTACGGCGGGATCGAACGGCACGTGGAGGAGATGGCGAGCCGGCTGGCCAGCTACGGGCACGAGGTCACTGTCTACTGCCGCAGAAGCTACGGTGAGACGCCGGCCGCCGGCCATCGGGGCGTACGGCTGCGGCAGGTGCACACGGTCGCCAGCAAGCACCTCGATGCCATCGTCCACGCGGCGGCCTCGACGGTGGCGGCGATGACGGAGCGGCCCGACATCGTGCACTACCACGGGCTCGGGCCGGGCCTGGTCGCCCCGATGCCGCGTTGGCTCTCCCGGGCACGGGTGGTGCTCACCGTGCACGGCCTGGACAACCACCGGGCCAAGTGGGGGTTGGCCGCACGGACGGTGCTGGGGACCGCCCACTGGCTCAGCGGGTACGTCCCCCATCAACGGGTCGCGGTCTCCCGTGGGCTCGTTGCCCACTACGAGAACCGGTTCGGTCGGCCCACCACCTACATCCCGAACGGGGCGAACCCGGCCCGACCGGTGCGGACCCGTCAGATCCAGGACCGGTTCGGGCTGACCCCCGGCGGCTACCTGCTGCTGGTCGGTCGGCTGGTACCGGAGAAGGCGGCCGACCTGCTGATCCGGGCCTTCCGCCGCACCGACACCCGGATGCGACTGGCGCTCGTCGGCGGGTCGTCGTTCACCGACGACTACGTGGACAGGCTGCGCCGCGAGGCTGAAGGGGACGACCGGATCGTCTTCACCGGATTCGCCTACGACGATCTGCTCACCGAGTTGTACGCCGGCGCCGCCGGGTTCGTGCAGCCGTCCCGGTTGGAGGGGCTGCCGCTGACGTTGCTGGAGGCGGCGGCGTACGGACTGCCCGTCATCGCCAGCGACATCGCGCCGCACGTCGAGGTGTTGCAGTCTGACGCCGCCGGGAGGCGGTTGTTCCGCGACGGCGACGAGGACGATCTGGTGCGGGCGTTGCAGACGCTGCTCGCCGATCTGGCCGGTGAACGGGCCGGCGCGGCGGCACTGGGCGAGCGGGTGACCGGGATGTACAGCTGGGACACCGCTGCCCGCGAGTTGGAGCGGCTGTATCTCGGCCTGGTTCCGGTGCCGAGGCGACGGGCGAGGGCACGACTTACGGCCAGCGGTTGACCGAGGGGTCACCCGCCGGGTCAGCCCGGCGGATGACGTGCCAGTCGGTGCAATGGCCCCTTCTGCCGTCGAGGCGACAGGGCTAGATTGAACCGATCTTGTGCCGGGAGGACATTGGTGGGCCGCACCCGGCAGCGGCCGGGCAGCGTCGATTCGTTCAGTGGGACCGGTGGAACAACACACGCAGCAGGTCACTCCGCTCATGACCAAGCGGCTCGACCCCGCCCGCCTGCTCACCGGCGGCGCGGCGCTGGCCGCCGCGGTGGTGGCGGTGGTAGCGGGTGTCTCGATGGCGGCCGGTGACCGTAAGGGCGTGGTGCTGCCGCTCGCGGCGGTCGCGGGCATCGCGGTGGCCGTCCTCGCGCTGACCCGGTTCGCCGGGTACGTGCTGCTGATGCTCGCGGTGCGCTCCTGTGTCGACCTGTTCAAGCTGACCGGCCCGAGCGCCGGCCAGGCCGACTCCGCCGGAACGGCCCGGGCGATGGACCCCTCCACCCTGCTCGCGGTGCTGTTCCTCCTCGCCGCCGGGCTCTGGCTGGCCGCGCAGCTCAGCCGGCACGGGCGGCTGCGCGGCTCCCCGCTCAGCTGGGCCATGCTGCTCGTCGGCGCCAGCGGCGTGGTCAGCGCCCTCGGTGCCAGCCAGCCGGCGAACAGCCTGTTGGAGGCGTTGCGGATCCTCACCGTGGTGGTGATGTTCGTGGTGCTGGAACAGCTCATGCCGGATACTGCGGCGATCCGTCGGGTCCTGCTCGCCTGCTACGCCTCGCTGGTGCTGGCGCTGGGCTACACCGTCGTCCTGTCGCTGCTCGGCAACCCGCCGGCCGAGGTGAAGGGCGACTTCACCCGGATCAGCGGCACCTTCAGCCAGTCCACCACCTTCGGCCGCTACCTGATGTTCATGGTGATCTTCGGGTTCGCGGTGTACCGCTTCCTGGGTCGTCGACTGCGGGCGTCACTCGGGGTGCTGCTCGCGCTCTCACTGCTGTTCCTGCTGCTCGCCAACACCCGCAGTGCCCTGCTCGGCGCGGCGATCGGCCTGGTGGTGGTCGCCGCGCTGCATCGCAGCAAGCGGATGCTGGTCACCCTCTGCGTGGTGGCGGTCGCCGGGGTGGCCCTGGTGCCGGCCGTCGGCGAGCGGTTCGCCCAACTCGGTACGTCGCGCACGGTCGGCGGAGACCCGACCGGAAACACCCTGGCGTGGCGGATCGGCTACTGGACCGAGATCGTCACGCTCGCCGACCGGAACCCGGTGACCGGCATCGGGCCGAACATGACCCAGCGCGAGACCGACGAGGCGAAGAAGCCGCACAACGACTTCCTGCGGGCGTACGTGGAGACCGGGCTGCTGGGTCTCGGGGCGTACCTGCTGATGATTCTCGCTTTTCTGCACACCGCGCGGACCGCGCTGCGGCGGGCGCCTCCGGGCAGCTTCGAGCGTGGCGTCGCGGTCGGGTTCACCGGCTGCGCCGCCGCCTTCGTGGCGGTCAGCGCCGCCTCCAACGTCCTTTCCAACGTGGTCACCCTCTGGTACTTCGTCGCGTTCGCCGCGGCGGCCAGTGTGATCGCCCGCCGACCGGCTCCGAACCTGACCGGCGAGCAGCCACCACGCACCTCCGTCCCGGTTTGACTGAACGACAGCATTGGGGAAGAAGTGGAGATCGTCGACTACCTGCGGGTCGCCCGGCGGCGCCTCTGGGTACTCGTGGGAGTGCCGGTGCTCGCCACCGGCGCCGCGGCCGCCATCGTCCTGCTCGCGCCACAGCAGTTCAGCGGTACCGCGTACGTGGCGGCGCCGGCGCTGGTGGGCGGTACGGCCGGGACGCAGTACACCGGAACCCAGGCGGCGAACCAGTTCGTCGCGGCGTTCGGCGCTGCGGTCACCTCGCCCCGGGTGCTCGCCGACGTGGCCGGTGACACCGGGGTGTCGCCGGAGCGGCTGCGCGACGGGCTCGCCATCACCCAGGTCGGCGCGAGCAGCCAACTGGAGGTGACGTACACCGCCGGTGACCGGGCGACTGTCGCGCCGGTGCTGACCGCGACCACCACCCGGGCGCTGGCCTTCCTCTTCTCCTCCCAGGTCGGCATCGCCACCGGCGAGGTCGAGGCGGCCAACGCCGACGTCACCGCCGCGACCAGGGCGATCGGCGAGTGGGAGAAGGCGAACAAGGTCTCCCAGCCGGACCGGATCTACCAGGCCACGCTGAGCGAGCTGACCAGCCTGCGTCAGCAGCAGCTCTCCATGCAGGCGGTCGGTAACGGCCGAGGTGTCGACGCGGCGACCGCCGCGATCACCGCCGCGCAGAAGAAGCTCGACGAGCTGGGGCCGAAGCTCCCCGACTACCAGGCGCTGCTCGCCCAGCGGGACGCGGCGACAAACGCGCTGTCCCAGGCGCGGGAGGGGTTGCAGGCGGCGCGGGCGCAGGCCCAGGCCGCCGACCCGAAGCAGGTGACCAGCATCGGTGAGGCGCACGAGGTGAGCCGGATGGCGGAGCTGGTGCGCACCGCCCTGCCGGTGGGCGGTGCCGGTCTGCTGCTCGGGGTGCTGCTGGTGGGCGTACTCGAACTGCTCTCCCGGGGTCGTGCCGCCGCCCGGCCGGTGGCCCCGACGGCGACCACCTCGGCCCGGTCGGCGCCGGCGGAGACCGTGGGCGCGGCACGGCCGTGACCGTCGGAGAACGGGCCGTCGGGTGCGCGAGGTGACCGGCCGGCTGCCGGCCGCGCCGGAGGCCGGCGACCAGCAGGTACGCGGGATGGCCCGCGGCGGTGTGCTGAACCTGGGCAGCGCCGTGCTCAGCCAGGTGGCGCTCTTCCTGGTCATGCTCCTGTTGGCCCGGGTCCTGGGGGTGCGGGAGCTGGGCCGGTACGCCCAGGTCTACGCCGTGCTGTCGCTGCTCGGGTTGCTCTCGCTCTCCGGTTTCCGGGCCGGGCTGACCCGGTTCGTGGCGGTGCACCTCGCCGACGACGAGCCGGCCGCCCTGCGGGGCGCGATCCGGCTCGGGATCGGCATCTCGGCCGTGGCGTCCACGGTGATCGCTCTCGGTCTGGCGATCGGCGCGCCGTGGCTCGCCGACGCCCTGCACGACCCGCAGCTCACCACCGGGCTGCGGTTGGTGGCGCTGTGCCTGCCCGCCGCGACCGTCTGCGAGGCCGCGCTCGCGGCCACCCGGGGTTGGCGCACGCAACGGGCCTACGCGCTCATCGGCCAGGTCTACGAGCCGGCCGCCCGGCTGGTGCTCACCGCGCTGGCGCTCGCCCTCGGTGCGGGCCTGACCGGCGCGTTCTGGGCGCTGGTGGCGGCGAGCTGGAGCGCGGCCGGGTTCGCCCTCGTGGCGCTCGCCCGGATGGTGCGCCGGGTGCCCGCCGCCCGGCCCGCGTACCGGCCGGGCGAGCTGTTCCGGTTCTCCACCGTCAGCTGGGTCTCCTCGCTGTCGTCCACCGGGCTGATCTGGGTGGACGCGCTGCTGCTCGGCTTCTTCGACTACGGTCCCGACGCGATCGGCGTCTACCACGTGGCGACCCGGCTGGTCACGATCGCGGTGTTCGTGCTGGCCCCGGTCAACGCCTCGTTCGGCCCGCACCTGGCGCACCTCTACCACCAGGGCCGGCTGGACGAGGTACGCCGGATCTACCGGGTCGCCACCGGCTGGGTGCTCCGACTGTCGCTGCCGGCCTTCGTGGCGTTGCTGGTCTTCCCGGAGCAGTTGCTGCGCCTGGTCGGCGGGCCGGGTCTGGCCGGCGGCGCGGCGGTCACCGTCGTACTGGCGCTCGGCCAGCTCGTCAACGCCGCGACCGGGCCCTGCGGGACGCTGCTGAACATGTCCGGCCGGGTCTCGGTCAACATGATGGACAACCTCGCCGCCCTGCTGCTCAACGTCCTGCTGAACCTGTGGCTCATCCCGGCGTACGGCATTCTCGGCGCGGCGGTGGCCTGGGCGGTGTCGTTGGCAGCGGTGAACATCGCCCGGGTCTGGCAGGTGCGCGCCCAGGTGCACACCGTGCCGGTGACGGCGGGCATGGTCAAGGGCCTGGTCGCCGCGCTGGTCGCGATGGGCGTCGGGCTCGGTGTGCGCTGGCTGGTCGACGGCTGGACCGCGCAACTCGCGGTCGGGCTGGCCGCGATCGTGGTGGCGTACCTCGCCGCGGTGCTCGCCCTCGGGCTCAGCCGGGAGGACGTCATGGTGTTGCGTTCGGTGACCCGCCGAGGTGGTCGAGGTCGCGCCGCCAACCCCACCCCCGCCGAGGTCCGCTCGTGACCGGCGTCGCGAGGCGTCAGGTCAGCGACCGGCTGCGTCGGGGGGTACGCGCGGCACGGGCCTGGGGGCGGGCGGCCCGGCCGGGGGAGCCCGGTCCGCTGCCCGACTTCCTGGTGATCGGTGGGCAGCGCTGCGGCACCACCTCGCTGTACCACCACCTCGCCGCGCATCCCCAGGTCCGGGCGGCCAGCGGCAAGGAGTTGCAGTACTTCAGCGTCCACCACGGTCGGGGGGTGCGGTGGTACCGGGGGCACTTCCCGCGCCTCGCTCCCGGTGAGCGGACGTTCGAGGCGAGCCCCTACTACCTGTTCCACCCGAGCGTGCCGGCCCGGGTCGCGGCGACCCTGCCGCAGGCCCGCTTCGTCGCACTGCTACGTGACCCGGTGCAGCGGGCCTACTCGCACTACCTGCACACCCGCTCGTACGGCGTCGAGCCGCTCTCCTTCGCCGACGCCCTCGAAGCCGAGGAGGAACGGCTGGCGCACGCGACGCGGGGCGGCCCGGACAGCTCCGCCGCGCACCAGGCGTTGCGCAGTTATTCGTACGCGGCCCGGGGTCGATACGCCGAGCAGTTGGACCGGTGGCTCGCGCACGTCCCGAGGGAGCGGATCCACGTCGCCCGGACCGAGGATCTGCACGACGACCCGGCGGGCACGTACGCCGGGATCCTGCGCTTCCTCGGGCTGCCGGCCTTCACCCCCGAGGCGTTCACCCGGCACACCCGTCGCGTCGACCACGGCCCCTCCCAGCTGACCCCGGCGCTGCGGGAGCGTCTGAGCGAGCACTTCGCGCCGCACAACGCCCGCCTGGCCACCCTCCTCGACTGGCCCGACCCCTGGTCCGCCGCGTAATGGCCCGCAGAAATCCTCGCCGGGCCGCAGCCGTCTGCCGACTTAGACCCGGTGAACGTTCACGGACGACGCAAGCGATCCGTTTATGACGGTGCCGGCCAGTGCGAGGCCTAACGACAACCCACTGTGCGAACCGGCGGTGCGTCGTACGCCAGTGGACCGGAGACGAGCCGGGTAGCTTGCGCCTCGAGCAGTCGGACCCCAGCAGGTACAGGATCGCCGCGAGGGTCGCCCGGTCATCGCTACGGGACCGTCCGCCGCCTTGATGCCTTTCCGGGCGCGGAGGCAGCAACGGCCGCGGTGCCACAACGCGTCCGGGCAGGTCGGGTACCAGCCATTCGGCGACCGGGTCGTTGGCGAGGACCTGGGACAGCATGGCGGCGATAGCGGCCACATCCCCGGGTCGCCCCGGCCGTAGGAGCGGAGCGGTCGCTGCGGAGGTCACAGGGACCGCCGGCGGGGCGGTGGTCCACTCGCGGGGAAGGCGGCCGGCGCTGGAGCCCCTGGCTGTCCGCGCCACATCCGCCAGATTGTCGGCCCGGTGGTGGGCAGGATCAGCGGCGGCCCGGCACGGTAAGCGAGTCGGACGTACAACTCGCGATTGCGAACGTTGCTGGCCTCCAGGTACGCGGGCATGCCGAGCGCGTCGAGCTGGCGGTGGTACTGGCCGAGCATCGCGGTGCCTACGCCGTGGCCTTGCTGCCCCGGGTTGACCGCGACGTAGGCGAGGTAGTGATGCGGCTCGCCCGGGTGGAACGCCTCGAACACCGCATCGAGAAGGGTGAACCTTGGTGCGTAAACCCCGGTGGCCTCTTCCAAAGCAGGCTGGTATTCCAGCGAGCCTTTGGGAGAGGGCTCAAGGCGGGGGTACCAGATCGCGACTGCGGACAGGTCCTCAGTGGTGTCGACGTGGCCGTTTTCGAGGCCGTGGTGCAGAACTAGCTCGAAGTACCGGCGGTAGACGGCGCGGCGGTCGTTGGGGTCGGGGACCAGCCAGTCGGCTACCGGCCCGTCGAAGAATGCCTCGACGAGGACGGCGATGAGGGTTGCCGCATCGCTGTGGGTTGCCTGGCGCACGGTCACGGTGGTGCTGATGTCGGTCACGGTCACTCCTGGCTCGGATTAGGCCGGCTGGCGAACGGCGGCAGGGCTGCGGAGGGACGCGGTGGCGCTCTCCGCGCCGAGGCCGATGGCGTTGTAGACGTCGGGCTTGGTCGCGCGAAGGGTCAGCGCCCAGGTTGCGCCGATAAGGGCGACGATGGCGTACGTGGCCGGGAAGAGCCAGCGCAGCGGCGAGTTCGGTTGGACGCCGAGGAGGGTGTCGAACTCCTGCACGGTGACGGCCAGGATTGCCGTCAGCGCGATCGTGGCCATCAGTGGCGCGACGACTGCCCGCCAAGGCCCCTCGGTGTGTCTGATCCGGGCGAAGTAGCTGACCACTGCGGCAGAGGTCACGGTCATCAGGGCCAGGACGCCGAGGCCACCGGTCACAGTGACCCAGAAGAAGAGGTGCACGATCGGGTCAGCGTTCGCCACCGTGTAGCCGACGAGTACGGCCACCGCGATGACGCTCTGGATGATCGAGCCGCCCTTCGGTGCGCCGGTGCGGTGGCTGGTCCGGCCTAGCGCGGCGGGGAGCACCCGCTCACGTCCGAGGGCGAACAGGTAGCGGGCCACGGTGTGGTGAAACGACAGCAGCGCGGCGAACAGGCTGGTGATGAAAAGGACGCGGCCGATTGTGATGACGCTCGTGTCGAGGTGCGGCGAGACGAGGTTGAAGATCAAATCGGTGCCGTCGGCGCGGGCGGCGTCCACGATCCTGTCGGGACCGGTGGCCACGGACATGGCCCATGCCGACAGGCCGTAGAGCAGGCCGGTGATCGCCACGGCGATGTACGTGGCACGCGGTACGGTCCGGCGAGGGTCCTTTGTCTCTTCGCTGAAGACGACGGTGCCCTCGAAGCCGACGAAGCCTGTGATCGCGGTGACCAGTGCGGCGCCGATTCCGGCGGCGAGGATGTGTGATGGGGCGAGGGTGTCGAAGGTGAGCGTCCCGCTGGCGGGGTGGCCGACCATTACCGCGTCGAAGACGAGGGCGACGGCGCACTCGGCGACGAGCATGATCGCCAGGACCTTGCCGTTCAGGTCGATGCGCAGTAGACCGAGAACGGCGACGACGGCCCAGGCGCTCAGAGCGCACAGCCACCAGGTGGTGTCCCAGCCGTACTGGCTTTGCAGGAACTGGGCGAGGACCGCGCCGAACCCGCCGTACAGGCCGATTTGCATGGCGTTGTAGGCCAGTAGCGCGACCATGGCTGCGGCGACGCCGGCCGGGCGGCCGAGTCCCCGGGTGACGTAGGTGTAGAAGGCGCCGGCGTTGACGATCCGCCGGGACATGGCGACGTAGCCGACCGCGAACAGGGCGAGCACGGCGGTGACGACCAGGTACGACACGGGGATACCTGTTACACCGGTGACGGCGTACCCGGTGGTTGCTCCGCCGGCGATGACGGTGAGTGGCGCGGCTGCGGCGATCACGAAGAACACGACGGAGGGGATTCCGAGCCGGCCGCGTGCCAGGACAGCGGCGACGGTGTCAGGTTTCGAGTGGGCCATGGTTTCTCTTTCGCGTGAGGGGTGGTTTGTGAGCCGCATGTCAGGAGGTGCGGTGGCTGAGAACGCCTGCGCCGATGACGCTGCTGAGGTCGGCGAGGAGGTCGCGTAGCGGTAGCCACGATTGGTTGACCAGTTGGCGTAGGTGCGCTTGAGCGCTGTACGGCGCGCCGTCGAGCAGGGCTGTGTCCAGCTGGGTGTGCAGCGTCAGGCCGGCCAGCGCGATGTCGAAATGGTCGAGCCGCCGGTAGTTGCGTACCTGCTGCGACAGCCGAGCCCACGACCAGGCGGCGGTGTTGATGTCGGTCGGCACGTAGACGGTGCGCTGCCGCCAGAGCCGGTTGACCTGTTGCTGTTGGAGGAGCCCGACCTGCCACATGCGTGTGGCGACCTGCTCGTAGGCGGTGGTGGCCAGAAACGCCAGCCAGGTCCGGCTGTCGGTGTGCTGCGGCTGGGCGATCAACCGGTCGAGGACGAGGTGTTGCAGCCAATCCTTCGGCGGGAAGGTCTGGAGGACGTGGACCTTTCCTCGCTCGAACGTGATTCGGCGTTCGTAGTACAGCTCGATGAGCAGCGCGGCGGCGAGGCCCGAGGCCAGTGCAGTGTCGTAGAGCCGGGGCCGGCCGGTCTGGTCGTCGTGGGCCATGTAGAAGAACTCGTCGGCGATGCGAGGGGAGACTGCGGCAGCGGTACCGACGGCTTTGACCGGGCGATGGGGCGGTACTGGCTGGCTGTGGCCGGACATGGCGTTCTCATCGGCCGCGCCGAGGGGTCTGGTCACCGCAGCTGGCCTTCCGGGATAGCGTGGGAGCAGCCCCGAGTCGGCAGAGGAGGCGTCGGCCCCCGGCGTGGCGGGCTAGCTCCTCCACCGCCCAGGTGTGCTGCTTGCATTGGTTGTCGCAGCAGTGGAAGCAGGTGCGGCTACCGACGTGCTGGAGCACCGTCAGGCGGGCCGACTCGAAACGGTCGACGGGGCGGGCGCTTTCGTCGGTGCGGGTCACGGCGTCTGCGCAATCCGGCGTAGCGCGGCGACGCCGACGCGCAGCTCCATACACGGCGGGTGTAGATCAACGTTGGGGTAGTCGCATTGGGGTCGGTGGCCGCGTACCCACATCCACTCTTCGCTGAGGTGCGCGAGGTCGGTGCGGAGCCAGGCGACGACGACGTCGACGTGCGTACCAGGGGTCAGGTCCCGGCCGAGAGACCAATCGTCGGGACCGAGCCTCAGCAGCGTCCCGGGTCCGGCGGCGGGCAGATCGCCGGGGTCGTTCATGGTGTCGGCTCTTCGTTGCCCTGAGGGCTGAGACGGGTCTGCCGATCGGCAGGCGCCCGATCAAGACCGGCCCAGAAGGCACGGTTCTCCGCAGCGAGATCTCGAGGGGAGTGCTGGTTCGGGCCGGCCGCGCCGGTCCGGTTCCATCCGCTGCGGTGACTGAACAGCGTCGCCGCGCCTTCACAGTCGATGCCGAACGGTCTGTACTGGCGACCGTCCTGTGCAGGGACGAACCACTTGATCCGTTTCACCACCGTCATCTCCCCTCCCTGGGTGGGTGCGCGGCCGGGACCCACCGACCCTGGCCGCGGCCCCGTCGGGCGGGTGCAGGGACCGTCTCGCACGGGGGGGACGTGACGGGCCCTGCACCCTGCTCGCCTGGTTAGTACCGAAGCAGGCACCTGCCCAGCTGGATCTCGGGCGATCGAGCAACCGCTTGGTGGGCCTGGGCCCACCGGCGAATAACTGATTGCGAGTCAACGATCACGGAATGCTGTACGGCTGGGAATGCCGACCTCTGGTCCGACCTCGTGTACCGACCTCCGGCCCGACCGCCCTCTGAACTGGGTATTCATGGTCGTGCAGTAACCACCGACAAGATCGATTAGCCGTTTGCCGGGGTTACATTGAGATCACCGAGCCGGCCGCATGGTCGACCGGCTTGAGACGATGCCGTGGAGGCCGCCGGTGACCAGACCCAGTCCGTACGTCCGGCGACGATGGCTTGGACGCGAGATCAGGCGCCTGCGTAACGAGCACGGGCTGGCCGCTGAACCACTCGCGCGCGCCGTTGGGTTTCCACGGCAACAGCTCAGTGCCATGGAGAATGGGCACCTCGGCCCCGATATCGATCTGGTCAGCGCGATCTGTGACTACCTGACCGTTGGCGCCAACCGGCGGACAGCCATCATGGACGCGGCTACCGACGGCTGGGCGCGGGGGTGGTGGATAGCCGACGCGGAGCGAATGGGCGCCCGGCAAGCAACCTACGCAGACCTGGAGAGCGGCACCAGAACCATCACGGAGTACGCCCTGGCGCTGGTGCCCGGACTGCTCCAGACGACGGCGTTTGCCGATGCTCGGCTGCGCAGCGACCCGGCCCGGCACGCCGAGACCTTCGACCCCGCTGCGGCGGTCGCTGCCCGATCGCACCGACAGCGGCTGCTACTCGCCGTCGGTGGGCCGCGCTACGACGTTGTGCTCGACGAAATCGCGGTCCGACGGTGCGCCGCCGATCCCCACATCGTCGCCGATCAGCTCCGGCACATCGTCGCCGTCTGCGCCGCACACCCAACCGTGACTGTCCGGGTGCTTCCGATCGACGCCTCCATCAAGGGCCACAGCGCGCCCAGGTCCGCGTACTCGATCTACCGCTACCGCGACACGCCGGCCTCCGTGGCTGTCGCCGCCGACACGCTTACGAGTGATCTGATTTACACCGAGCCGGATGAGGTCCAGCCCTATCTGAGCCTGCACAGCCGGCTGAAGGCCGCCGCACTCGCACCTGACGTCAGCATTGATCTGCTCCGTATTGCGGCGCAGGACCTATCACCCATGGAAGGAGTTTCCGCATGACCTCGCGATATTCAGCATGGCGCAAGTCCACCCGCAGCGACGATGGCAACTGCGTCGAGGTCGCCAACGCAGTCGACGGCACCGTCGGCGTGCGCGACTCGAAGAACGACGCCGGTCCGATACTGGAGTTTCGCTCCGCTACTTGGAGCGCCTTCACCGGCGGCCTTCGGGTGGGCAAGTTCAGCCGCTGACCCTGGCCAAAGTGCGCTGCAGCGCCATGCGGTGTGACGCGACCTTCGACGCGAGGGCCTACACCCAACGAAGCCGTAGCCCTCAGGCCTCAATGTTGGCATCCTGGACATCGAATCCACATGACTCGAGTAGCCGACCAACAGCAGCGATGCGCACGTCACGGATCGACGTGGAAGGGGGAGCCAGTGTCACGTCATCCCGATACGGTTGTCGAACTCGGTCGGCAGCCCAGAGGTGATGGCGACGAAGGTCTCGGCCCTCACCTGCCAGTGCGCCGGGGCCGGTAATGCCCCGTCACCCGGATACGGTAATCAGCCCGAACACCCTGCTCAGCGACGCCCGCCGGCGGCTAGCCTCACCTCGGCGGCCAGGGCAACCCTTGTCACGCAGCGAGCTGGCCGATGCCGTCAACGCCGCTCTTGATCGGCTCTACCCCGGCAGGGTCCTCACCGCGCACTACGTCGACTCTCGCTGGATCGGCAAGCTCGAACGCGGCGAGCACCGTTGGCCCAACGAAGAGCGTCGCGCTGCTCTCTGTCACGTTCTCGGTGCCGCCAGCGACGGCCAACTCGACCTCTACAGCCCGCGGCGTACCGACCTCACCACTACCGCCAACCTCGGCACTGAGCAGCCGATACCGGGAAGCTGGGATGAGACGGTCTATCAGCTGCGAGCCCAGTGGCACCTGCTGGTCCAGAACGACAAGCTGTTCGGACCGCAGTACGCCCTGTTCGGGGTCACGGCTCAGCTAAATCTGCTCGACCGGCTGCTCAACGAGGTGCCATCGTCGTTTCGCCCCAGCCTTGTACGCCTAGCGGCGCAGTACGCTGAATCGGCAGCCTGGTTGAATCACTCACTCAACGACGCTCCGGCCGCTCAGCTTTGGACCCGCAAGGCGCTTAAGTGGTCGGATCAGATTGCTGATCCGACCATGACAGCGTGGGCGACGTACCGCAGCAGTCAGCACTGGCTTATCGCCGGAAACCCGCGCCGTGCTGTCGAAGAGGCCGAAGCTGCCATGCTGCAAGACAAGAAGGTACCCAGCCCAGTGCGCGCGGCACTCCGCGTGCAGCATGCCCATGCGCTCGCCACAGTCGGCGAGCATCGCAAGGCCATGCAACTCCTGGACAACGCTCATGAGTGGGCCGCAGACCGCCGCCCAGGTAAGCCCGAAGGCGAGCACGCCTCCTACTGCACGAGCGGTTACATCGAGGTCCATCGAGGCACGTGCTTGAGGATAGGGCGGCGGCCCGACGAGGCCGTTGCAGTACTCGACGCCGCGCTGCCGTCGATCCCGTCGCTCCACCGCCAGGATTTCACCGCAGCCCTGCTGACCAAGGCCGCAGCCCACGTAGCGGCTGACCAGCCTGAGCAGGCGGCCGTTACGGCGCATATCGCCCTACCGATCGCTCGGCGAGCTGGATCGCGCCGGATCCTTCACCAACTCGGCCAGATCGGCTCCGCTGTTGACGAGCACCGCCACTTGGCCGACGTCAGTGCGTTCCTCGATGACCTGGTGGAGACTGCCTGATGGCGTCAGACCTCGAGCTGTCCGCGATGCGGCAGGCCATCACCCTCTCCGCCCTTGGGCTGGGCACCACGAGCCCGAACCCGCCCGTCGGATGCGTGATCCTGGATCAGCATGGAACGGTGGTGGGCGCGGGATTTCACCGCCGCAAGGGCGAGCCGCACGCCGAAGCACACGCTCTCAACCGAGCGGGAGGTGCGGCTCGCGGCGGTACGGCTGTCGTCACGCTTGAACCGTGCAACCACGTCGGAGTCACGCCAGCTTGTCGCCAAGAGCTGATCAACGCCGGTGTCTCCCGGGTGGTCATCGCCGTCATGGACCCAACTTCCCGCGGCGAAGGTGGCGCCTCGATGCTCGCCGCCGCAGGCGTCGAGGTCGAGACCGACGTGTTGCGCGACGAAGCCCTGACCGTCCTTGAGCCGTGGCTGACCGCAACCGTGCGCCGAAGGCCGTACCTGACTTGGGCGTTCGCAGCGGAAGGTGGACATCAATCGGCGGCGGAAGAACGGCTCTTGCTCGACCTCCGCGCGAGCGCTGACCTTGTCGTCGAGGGCAAGGCCATCGACGAGGGCATCCCGGGAGGCCACGCTAGTGCGCACTTCGCGCTGCCCGGTGATGCCGACATCGGCGTTGGCCTCTCGCAGTGGCTGTCAGCTGCCTACGAAGGCGGTGTTCGCAGGGTGCTCGTAGTCGGACACGAGCACGCAGTTGAGCTGCGACCGCGCCTGTATGCCGTCGATGAGCTCTTCGTCGTTGTGCCGCAAACTGATCCGCCGCAAGCGTTGGAAGTGATCCATCCGGACCTCATGCCGATCGGTTTCGGACTGGTCGAAGTCGCGGCTCAGATCGACTCGGTGACGTCTCGCATGCGACGCGTCCGCGTGTAGCGCGGGAGAGGACTCATCAGATTCGACGTAGTAGCGCACTCGCCAACGCTAGGTACTCGATTGCTTCCACTTCGGAGTCGGGTAGGTCTGCACCATGTGCCCGGGGATTGCGAAGGCCCGCCATCGCTCCAGCGAATAGGAATCGGAATCCCTCGCGTTCGTCCTGCGCGTTGCGGCCGCCATGTCGGGCGACGTCGATGATCGGGTTCTGGGGGTTGAGGGCGCGATGCATGAGCGGGACGCCGGTTTCGATCAAACCGGATTTCGTCTGGACTTCTAGCTCCACGGCTTGAAAAGCGGCCAGTACGGCCTTG
This sequence comes from Micromonospora sp. NPDC005220, assembly GCF_040607895.1. Classification (NCBI taxonomy): domain Bacteria; kingdom Bacillati; phylum Actinomycetota; class Actinomycetes; order Micromonosporales; family Micromonosporaceae; genus Micromonospora; species Micromonospora sp. NPDC005220. The sequence continues at coordinate 63,334 of NZ_JBEXHP010000005.1, read as the reverse complement.
CTGTAGTGGCCGTCTGCGAACAAGGCGCCTGCCGCCCGAGACACGGTAGGGTGCATCCCGCGGATTTCTACCCGCCGGTCCGCGGGTGCCGGCCGAGTTGTAACCGGCTCGATATCGACCGTTACGCGTTGGGCCGATGCCGGTAGTCCGCGCTGGCTGTGGTAGGTCACCCGTGTCGCTCGATACAGCTTGGCCTTCCCCGAGGGAAGGCGCTGCTCGATCAGGTCCCCCTCCTCAAGGTCGGTGTCGAGCGGGAATGTAGCCCTCTTGGCTGACATCAGGGCAAAGGCATCGACACGCAGTTCACCATCGGAGCTGCGGCGGACGATGGCGACTTCTTCCATGTGACGCCCGAGTGGTCCGTTCAGCCGGGCGGAACGCATCTCGCTTCGGGGGGTACTCATCTTGTTCTCCTTGCCTCATCGGGGGCGGGCGGTTCGACGAAATACGAACCGCCCCTGCTCGGGCGGAGTCATGCGGGCGGGGCGGTCACCAGGAGCACGTCCTCCGGGCGTAGACCCGGCTGCGTGAGCACCTCCGGAGTGCTCCCTTCGCCGGTCAGAAACTCGCTCGCGGCCTGACCTTGAGCGAGCGCGGAGGCGAGGGATTGGCCGCTCGCGATAGCGGCGTAGAACTTGATCGCGAAAGCCTTCGCGGCGGCGTCGCTGATCTCATCGACCATAGCCACGACCACCGGTACGGCGTCCAGCAATGTTTCCGCGCCTTCATACGAGTCGCATGCGTTGAGCACGAGCAGCGTTGGCGGGCGATCCGTACCCTTCAACAGCCGCCCCAATAGTGCGAATCCGACGTCCACACCGTCAGGGTTGTCCGTGTCAGTGCCGTCGAAGAACAGACCTGCGGCCGACCCGTGCCCTGAGAAGTGCATGACATGCGGGCGCTGGTCGTTGAGGGCGTTGAACAGGTCGTCGAACGTCGCCGCAGGCCAGTGGTCAATCGTCACCTGGCCCCGGTGGATGGCCCGCTTGACCGCCTCCCTGACCTCGCGTACCTCCCGGTCGACCCGTAGCCGATCCTCGCCATCGGGGCTTGCGGTGAGGTACGCGACCCGCAGCGGTTCTTCCTTTGGCTGCGCGGGCTCCGAAGCTCGTGGGCGGGATGCCGCCGCCACCTCACGAGCGTGCGCCAGTTCGCGACGCCGCCGACGCTGGTCGTCGCGGTCGCGCGCCTTCGTTGCGGTGGTCTCGGCCTGGGTGAGCGTCTTCGAGGTCGTCGCGATCTTCTTCGCCACGGCAGCCAACTTCTTGCCGTAGTCGGCAGCCTTGTCGTCGTGCTTTACAGCATCTTGCTCGGCCCGGTTGGAATCTTTGATCAACCGCTGGATCGACGACGCGACCTTGGTCCGCTGCGCCTGGCCGGCCTTAGTGGCAGCCTTCTCCCGGAGCTTGGCGGCGGCGGTGCGTTCCGCGCCCTGCTTCTTCGAGAGGTCGGCTTCTTCCTTCTTCAGCTTCGCCAGCTGATCCTTCAGGTAGTCAGGCGTCGGCACGCTGCCCTCCTCTTCGCGGTGATCCGATATCCTCCACGGATAGATCATTGAAGCGCCCATGCAGGCGAACACGCGTACGACACGCCGATACATGTAGGGCAGCAGCGACGCCTCGCCCACAAGATCTTGTGGGCGAGGCTGCTGAGTCGAATCCGGCGCCCATGAGATCCGCCTCGGCGGGGGCGGCCGACAGCCCGCCTACCAGGTCGTCAGCCGCGCCGACTTCACCCGGCCCGAACCTGGGAAAAACGGTCCACGCGAGCCGTCAGGGTCATTCGACGGCGCCTCGCATCGCCGACTACCTCTGCGGTGTCGGCGGCTGGGCTCGGCTTGCAAGCGAGTGCAAGATGTCGCCAATTTCAGTAGACGCGTATCTGGCAACACCTCCATAGCCACGCGGAAGGCCAACTGCCCCCGACGCGTACGCGCTTGCGCTCGGCCCGGCACTGAGACGAGCGGTAGGCGAACTCTCGCGAAGGTTTACACAGTTCAGCGTCACGTCGGACCGAAGGTCGGCACACAAGGTCGGACCGCAAATCGGCATTCCCAGCAGCTGCACGCTGGGGGAGTCTGAGCGCACGGAGTAATCACGTTGGAATCTGTGATCACTGCGGGTTCCACGGGGCCTCACCGCCTCGGCCGTCGGGTGCAAGCGCGACTGGCTGGCGTGCACCCGCCCCAGATGTTCGTTGCAAGCGTGAAGCCGCCGCGAGCCGTAGCGGCTCGAATACGTCGGAGAGGACGTTCATGAGCGTCGAAACGATGATCAGCGAAAGCTTGCGCCAGGCGATGGTCGATCAGTTGGCCGCTGATCATGCCGACAAGGGCTTGACGTTACGGCCTGAGGTGGAGGCGGCGATGCGGACGGTACCTCGCGAGCTGTTCACGCCGGGCCTTCCCCTGCAGGAGGCATACGAGAACAGGGCGGTCATCACGAAGCGGCGCGGTGAGGAGAACATCAGCTCGGTGTCGGCGCCCTTCCTCATCGCGGAGATGCTCGGCCAGGCGGCCGACGCGTTGGGCGGCCTCCGCGGCCGTCACGTGCTGGAGATCGGTAGCGGTGGCTACAACGCCTCGCTGCTGCGGGAGCTCGTCGGCGCGGCCGGTTCCGTGACCACGGTGGACATCGACCCAGACGTGACGGACCGAGCAGTCGCGTGTCTCAAGGCGGCAGGCTACGACGACGTCAAGGTCGTGTGCGCCGACGCCGAACATCCTGTAGAGCCCGGCCGCCGGTACGACCTGATCATCGTCACCGCTGGAGCATGGGACATCCCGCCGGCATGGTGCGAGCAGCTCACCGACCACGGCGTCCTCGTGGTGCCGCTGCGCACGTTCGGCATGACTCGATCGTGGGCGCTCCGCCGTTCCGGTGTCGGCCTGGTCAGCGTGAGTGAGCGGCAGTGCGGGTTCGTGCCGGTGCAGGGCGACGGGGCGTACGACGTGCAGTACGTCGACGTGGCCGACGGCGTCCACCTACGCCTCGATGAGGGCCAGCTGATTCCCTCGCAGGGCCTCGGCGGCCTGCTCGAGACGCCCCGGCAGGAGGCATGGGCCGGAGTAAGCCTGCCGCCTCCCACCCTGCTGGCGGACTTGGACCTGTGGCTCGCGACCCGCATCGCCGCCGCAGGACAGGAGTTCGTGGTGCTGACCGCACAGGACGCCGCCATCTCGTCCGGCGTCGTCGCGCCGTCGTGGCGGTTCGGGACTCCTGCTGTCCTGCACGACGATGGCACGTTCGCCTACCGGTCGGAGCTGCGGTGGACCGGCGGCGCGTTCGATTTGGGCGCGTACGCCCACGGGCCTGACACCTTCGCGGCGGCTGCGGCAGCGGGGCGAATGGTCGAGCACATGCGGGCTTGGGTGAGCGCCGGCTGTCCCGCGCCGGCGCTGCACGTCGTGCCCGCGCAGACCCCCGACGGCGACTTGCCGGCCGGGACGGCCGTGGACAAGCGGCACAGCCGCATCGTCCTGGCCTTCACCACTGAGGGAAGGGAGTCCTGATGGAGTTCGACGAGTACGAGGTCGGCCAGGAACACGTGGAGGGCGAGCTCAACCTCCGGCTGGTTGATGCTGGGCCGGCGTTGAGCGCGTACGCGACTGCCACCGACGACGGGTGCGGCTCGGGTAACACCGGGTCGAGCGCCTGCACCGGCAAGTAACAGCGACGACGCGCGGTGGGGTCCGACCTCACGAGGTCGGGCCCCACCCTCACATCCCTCCTTTGCCCCGCCGGTTCCAGGAGCGCGCGATGTTGCAAGCGACGGGTGCTGCCCTGATCAGGGCGGCGTCCTACCCTTCCGATCTGACGCTGCCGACGTGGCCCGACCTGGCCGTCGGGCAGCCAGAGCAATGGCGGGACTGGCTACAGCGGGCCTGGGCGCTACCAGGCTTCGCCGCTGCCGTTACCCACGCGGCGCCACAGATGGCCCGCCAGATCGCCCGCGTACTCGCCGACGAAGCCGTGACCGGGCCGAGGCTGCGCCGCGTGGTGGAGGCGACGCTCCGGTACCTCCTGAGGTGGACGACGCGCGCGACGCCGTTCGGTCGATTCGCCGGAGTCGCTCCCGTGCAGCTTGGCCCGCGTGCGGCAGTCCGCTGGGGTGCCGAGCACCGGGAGGTGAGGTGCCCCGATGGTCGGTTCATCGCCGAGCACACAGCCCAGGCGGAACGGAACCTGCACCTGCTCCGCTCGGTCAGGGTCGTCACGAACCCGATCGGTTATCCGCGCGGCGGTACGTGGGTGGTGCCCTGCGGCCACAGCGACGGTGACCGGGTCAGCGACGTGGAAATCGACCTCACCGACCCGATACGACTGGCGGTGCAGCTCGCCAGCTCACCAATCGCGTTCGCCGACTTGACGGCCCGGATGGTCGAGCGGACCGACACAAACCTGCCGGACGGCGCCGAGCGGCTCCTTGCCGCACTCGTTGCCGCAGGCGTCTTCGTGTCCGAGGTCCGCCCACCAGTAACGGTGACCGATCCAGTTGCCTACCTCAGTCAGCACATCGACCTGCCTGGCCCCGGCGAGCGTGTCCAGGTTGACCTACGCGTCGACTGCTCCGTAACGCTGCCACCGGCCGTGGTCCGCGAGGCATGCGAGGCCGCGGCGGCGCTCGTCCGTGTGGCACCGCGCTTACCGGGCTGGGCTGCCTATCACTCCGCGTTCATCGAACGCTGGGGACCAGGCGCGGCCGTACCGCTGCGCGACGTCACAAGCGTCCTGGGCTTCCCCGCCGATTACCGCGGCTCGCTGCGCCGCGGCCCGACGGAGCCGACGAGACGCGACGTCCTCCTCGGGGAACTCGCCCAGCGCGCGGCCCTGCAGAACTGTGCCGAGGTGATGCTCGACGCCAAGCTCGTCGACCAACTGTGTGGCGACGACGATCGGCCTCCGGTCCCGCACACCGAACTTCAGTTCACCCTTGCCGCAGCTACGCTCCGGGACCTCGACCGTGGCGACTTCACGCTCACGGTCGTCAGCGGCGCCCGCCACGCAGGCGCCGCAGCGGGCCGATTTCTGCACCTGCTCACACCGTCCGAGCTCGCGCTGTTCTCGGACGTCTACACGCACCTGCCGACGGCCCTGCCGGGCGCGGACGCGGTACAGATCTCCGGTCCTCCACTGGGCAGCCGGCTGGCCGCTCTCGCCCGTGCCCCGGAGCTGCTGCCCGTCCTGCCGGTCGGCGACTTCCACCCCGACCCGCGATGGACGCTCGCGGACCTGGCCGTCACAGGTGACGGTCAGCGGCTCTGGCTCATGTCGCGTACGACAGGCCGGCCGGTCGAGCCCATGCTGCTCAACTGCCTGCTGTTACCGACGCTCCAGCAGCCGCTCATCCGGTTCCTGACGGAGATCCCCATCGCGTGGACGGCGCCGTGCGTCCCGTTCGACTGGGGCCGCTGCCACAGCTTGCCGTTCCTGCCACGCGTACGACGAGGCCGGTCCATCCTGCACCCGGCCCGCTGGATCATCACCGCAGCAGCACTACCCGGGCGTAGTGCGACGTGGCATCAGTGGCGGGCGGCCTGGCAGCGCCACCGTGAACACCACCGGCTACTCGCAGACGTACTCCTTGGCAGCGGTGACGCACGGCTACACCTCGACCTGGACGACACCGCCCACCTGGCGCTGCTGCGTAGCCACCTCGACCGGCACAGACGCGCCACACTCACCGAGGCGCCGGGACGTGCCGGCTGGATCGACGGCAGACCCGCCGAACTCCTACTCACGCTGACCCGCACCCCACCGCAGGACGAGCTGCCTCCTCGACCGGCGCGGCCCGCCAGCACCGTGCAGCACCGCCCCGGCCACTCGCTCTGGCTGGACGTCCGTCTCACCGGCCGAACCGAGCACATCCTCGCCGACCTGTCGAAACGCCTAGAGGTGTTGCCGGCTGGCTGGTGGTTCCTGCGCTACCCCGATCCAGAACCACATCTGCGGCTGCGTATCCCACTGCGCGACGCCGACCGGTTCGCCAACGTTGCCCGCGACGTTGCCGCGTGGGCGGAGCGGCTCGACGGGCAGGGCCTGCTGGCTGACTACAGCCTGGCCACCTACCGACCCGAGACACGCCACGGCACCGGGCCCACCCTCGCCGCAGCCGAAGCCGTATTCGCCGCCGACTCCCGTGCCGTCGTTACGAAACTGATCGGCGACCGGCACGCCACCACCGCCAGCAACATGATCACCATCGCCCACGGCTTCGCTGGCGACGGCCCACGCTGGATAACCGAACATGTTCCGCACCGCAGTGGCCCACGCCTGGATCCCACCCAGCTCAACCAGGCCCGTCGAACCCACCGAGGCGACGAGCTGACAGCGGCGCTCACCACGGCGCTGACGGCCTACCGGGCGCTCGTCGACCGAGATGGCCTCGACCCGGACCGGGTGCTGGCCGACCTGCTCCACCTGCACCATGCCCGCATGATCGGCGTCGACCTTGCTTCCGAACGGCACTGTCTGCGCCTCGCCCGCGCCGTCGCCCATACCACCCTCATCTGCGGTGCGCCATGACCGCAGGGCAGTCACTCGCGGACGGGGCGGTGGGCAATGCTCTCTGGCATCTCGAAACCGGGCGGTGGAACGCGGCATACGCCGCGCTCCAGCAGGCAACCGCCGACGGCGTCAGCGCCACCGACAACGCCAGCCTTTACTACGGCGTACCCGCACTCGCATTCGTCCTCGCCGCCTCCGACCGGCCCGCGCTCACCCGGGCCCAAGCCATCGCCGCAGCTGGAACCGCCACGGTGGCCCGCCGCCGGCTGCACACCGCGCACCGCCGAATTGACCAACGCCAACAGCCCGAGTACGCCGAATTTGACCTCATCCGCGGCCTCACCGGCCTCGGCGTCGTCCTTCGTCGCATCGGGGACCTCGACCTCCTCCGCGAGGTACTGACCTACCTCGTACGACTCACCGAACCCATCGGCGCACTCCCCGGCTGGTGGTGCCCACACGGCCCCAACCGCACCGAGCCAGGACCCACCGGAGGCCACAGCAACCACGGCATCGCCCACGGAATCACCGGCCCACTCGCACTCCTAGCGCTCACCCTCCTCGACGGCATCACCGTCGACGGACACACCCAGGCAATCAATCACATCTGCCAGTGGCTCGACACCTGGCAACGCCACACCAGCACCGGCCCATGGTGGCCCCAGACCATCACACTCGACGACCTCCGCCGCGGCGACCCAAGCCAACGCAGACCGCTCCGGCCATCCTGGTGTTACGGCACCCCGGGTATCGCTCGTGCCCAGCAACTCACCGCGCTTGCCCTCGGCGATACCACACGTCGACACCTCGCCGAGTGCGCGATCGTCGCCTGCTTGAACGACCCGACCCAGATCGGTCAACTCACCGACCGCAGCCTGTGCCACGGAACCGGCGGCCTCCTTACGACCGCCCGCCGTATCGCCGCCGACGCCCTGACACCCATATCTCTCGCGCCACTGAAGCATCTCCACCAGCAGGCGCCAGAGGAGACCGACGAACCCGCAGGCTTCCTCGACGGGACACCCGGCGCCGCCCTGGCCGCGACCGGAACCACGAAGACCTCATGGGACGCCTGCCTGCTCCTCTGCTAAACCGCCAACATCGACAGGACGGCATTCATGGAACAGAACTCCTGGAAGCAGGTGAACGTCGCCTACCCGGGCCCAGACCCCAGGCAACGGGAAAGGCAAGCCGTCGAACACCTCACCCACGTGCTACCCGCCGCCGAAGCTGAGGGCTTCATCACCTCGTGGTGGTTCATCCGCAAAGGCCCGTGGCGGATCCGCTACCTCCCCGCCGTATCCACCAACGACCCGGTGCACCTACTGCTCACCGACACCGTGAACTGGACCACCGACATCTACGAACCGGAAGTCCATGCCTTCGGTGGATCCGCCAGCATGAGCGCGGCCCACGCCCTGTTCCACCACGACAGCAGCCACCTCCTGGACTACCTCAGCGACGACCCCGACGACCGGCGGGAACACGCACTCATACTGTGTACTGCGCTTATGCGCGCGGCCGGCCTCGACATCAACGAGCAAGGCGATGTCTGGGCCAAGATCGCCGAGCAGCGCAGCGCGTTGGAAAGCCCAGCACCCGCCCAGGACCTTCGAGCGTGGACCGATCTCACCGCCGACGTCCGCCACCTGTTGCTCGGCGCACTACGAGCGGGTGGCATCGCCAGCGAGTGGCTGAGCGCCTTCGAAGACACCGGGACAGCACTGCACACCCTCCGCAGGTCAGGCAAGCTCACACGAGGAATCCGCGGGATCATCGCGTTACACGTGATCTTCCACATGAACCGCCTCGGAGTCCGCGCATGCACCCAAGCCACCCTCGCCCGCGCTGCCAAAGAGGCTATCTTCAATGGCAAGATGTGATGCTCGGAAGCTGATGGCGCAGGACGGGGACGGGCGCGACGCAGCGGTGAGGCGCTCATCGTCACCCGCCCCATACTGCGGTCGATGGCTGCCATGGTTCTGCTGCCCCGCCTCCGTCGGTGTGTCGAGGTCGGCCGGTCGTCCTCGGGGTACCACGAGCCGCCCGTTAGCGCACCGTGGCGAGGATCCGGTCCACCGGCTGGTCGGCGCGGAGCAGCACGGGGACGTCGGTGACTGTGGTGCCGCCGCCGGCCGCGCCCAGCGGGGAGCCCACCGCCCCGGCCCGCCCGCCCGGCGCCGCCGGCACGGTCACCGGCGTGCTCGACGCCGACCAGAGCACCAGCGTGCTCTGCCCACCGCGGACGAACGCGACCCCGTTCAGCCTGCCGGCCACCGAGGCGGGCAACGGGGTGACGGTGGCGTCCCGGGCCGCGTCGGCCAGGGCCGCCATCATCCGGCCGGCCTCGCGTTCGGTGCCGTCCGGGTCGAGCAGGCCGTAGCGGACCTCGCTCCCGGCGGCGTTGTTCGGGTTGTACGCCAACGGCAGCCAGCTGATCTCGCCGATCCCGCCGGCGGCCAGCAGGGTGACGGTCTTGACCATCTCTGCCGCCCGGCTGGCCGGGTCGCCGTCGCCGTCGCGCCAGAACTGCCCGACCTCCCACGCCTGGATGGGCGTACCCGGCGGTGTGGTCGCGCGGAGGTAGTCCAGCAGCGGCGCCACCCCGCTGAAGTGCTCGTAGAAGTGCACCTGCCGGATGTCGACGGTGCGGTCGGTCAGCAGCGACTCGGTCACGGCCAGGAAGCGCAGGCTACGGCTGTTGGTCTCGGTGCCGAGCGCGCGGCGCAGCTGCGCCTCCCCGGTCACCGCCGGGATCTGCTGCCCCCGGGTGCCGACCCGGCGCTGGAAGTACGCCCGGTAGGCGGCGAGGGCCTCGGGCACCCGATCGGCGCGCACCAGCCGGTCGGCGACACCCATGCCGTACGCGACGCTGCTGATGCCGGAGTCGACCACCCGCGCCTTCGGGTCGGTCGCGCGGATCGTCTCGGCGGCGGCCCGGACCAGCCGTGCGTAGTCCTCGGGGCTGCCGGCCCAGTAGCTCGGCGCGTTGACCTCGTTCTCGATGGCGTACTCCCGCACCCCGTAGGGGCCGTAGCGTTGCACCACCGAGCGGACGAACCGCTGGTACGCGCCGAGGTCGGTGGGCATCGCCGACTCGGTCTTGTTCGCCGCGCCCCGGGTGTAGCGGGCGGTGCCACCGGTCGCCCAGCACACGCCGGTGCGGATCTTCAGGTGCAGGGTGATGCCCAGGTCCCGGCTGCGCGAGGCGATCTCGTCCAACCCGGCCCAGTCCGTCTGGCCCGGGGTCCGTTCGATCTCACACCAGGAGATCTCCTCGTACGTCGCCGAACCGGCGAGCCGGCGCAGGTACGGCCCGAACTGCTGGTACCGCGACCAGTCCCAGTGCGCGCCGAACGGGTTGCTCACCCCGTCGACGGTGCTGGTGGGCCCGGGAGTCGTCGTCGCCGAGGGGGTGGCGGCCGGCGGCGGGTCGTCGTCGCGGGCGGTGCAGCCGGCGGTGAGCAGGAGCGCGACGGCGACGACGGCGGCGACCGCCCGCAGCCGGACCGGGCGGTTCACCGGTAGCCCAGCGCGCGCAGGGTCGGACCGGAGAAGACCCAGACCAGCAGGCGCAGGAACGGGTCCAGCTCGCGGCGGTAGCTGCCCACCCGGGAACCGTAGATCGGCGCGGTGACGCTCGCCGCGGCCCGCCGTCGCTCCGCCTCGGTGGTGTACTTCTGCGCCACGTCGTGCTGCTTGCTGTCGTAGTCGAGGATGCCGTCCTCCCACGGCTCACCGAGGAACTCGAAGAGGCCGCGCATCGTCTTCTCCGGCTCGCTGACCGCCTGCTCGTAGCGCAGCTCGTAGTAGCGGTCCGCCGGCAGGGTGGCGCCGACCGCCCGCGCGGTGCGGATGTAGCGCGGCCACTTCACCACGCACTTCACCGCCGACCAGTAGCCGAACCGTTTGCGGTGCGAGACCACCACGTCGCGCCCGTCCCGGATGAGGTGCACGATCTGGGCGTCCGGGAAGACCTCGGTGACGAAGTCGAGCGACATCGCGTACAGCGGGGTCTTGTCGGCCCACCGGGCCTTGCCCCGCGCGGCGGCGTAGTCGGCGTGCACGCCGCCGAAGAAGTCCCGGATCCGGCGCAGCCAGTCCTCGCGCGGAAAACCGAAGCGGGCCAGCCGTTCCCAGTCCCGGCCGACGATCCGTCGCAGGTCCGGCAGGAACCGGGTCTCCGGGCCGCAGCTGATCCGCGAGTGCGAGTCCAGCACGAGGCGCACCATCGTGGTGCCCGACCGTTGGCACCCGACCAGGAAGATCGGCGCGGTACGGGTTCCGGTCTCAGCCACTGTCGACCGCCTTCGTGGTCTCGGATCGGGCGTCGGCCGCGGCGCGGTCGAGTCGGTCGGTCAGCTCGTCGCAGCGAGCCCGCACGCGCGAGTCGATCGGTAGCCGCCGGTGGCCCGCCGCGCCGTGCGACCCGCGCGGCGCGATGTGCGCGTGCAGCCGGGGATGATAGGGGAAGTCGAGGAAGGCGCAGAGCCGTCGGAGCTGGGCCGCGGGCTCCGCGACCAGGCTGTCGTAGCGGCAGAGCAGCACGTCGGCCCGCTGGTCCAGGCCGAGCTGGAAGACCAGCGAGTTGCGGACGTACCAGAACAGCGCCGCGCCGCTGTGCGGATCCAACCGCTGCGGGTCGTGCGCCCGGATCAGTTCGACGGCGTCGGCGTCGAGGCGCTGCCCCTGCCACCGTCGACCGATGGTGCCGTCGGCGATCGCCCGCAGGGCCCGCAGGTTGGCGTCACCGAACTTGGCGACCTCGGAGCGGGCCCGGTCGTCGACATCGCGGTAGACCCAGAGCGCGCGCCCGGGCGGCAGCCCCGGCAGGGCCAGCAGCTCGTCCACGCGGTGGCTCTCGCAGAGCGGCTTGACCAGGACGTACGCGTGCCGGCTGCGCTGGATGGTGGCGGTCAGCACCGGGTCCGGGCGGAGTTGGAAGCGGTGGAAGAGGGTGCCGTCGTTCTCGTTGCGTACCTCGACCTCGGGGGCGGCGTCCAGGCCCCGGACCAGCATGTTCGTGCCGGAGCGTTGCAGACCGACCAGGTAGACCGGCATCGCCGAGCCGGGCGTCCGGCCGGACCGCCGTCGCCAGCGTCGCTTCGCCAGGGCCGTGCGGATCCGGTCGACCGGGTTGAGCTGGTCCTCCTCGACCAGTCGTCCGATCCCCTCGGTACGCGCCCAGCGCAGATGCCGCCGGACCCGCCGCGCGGTGTACGCGAGCGCGGAGACCTCGTCGTCGGCTGCCACGGTCCTCCTCGTCGGGCACCGGCCCGCCCCGACGGAGAGCGGGTGCGACCGGCGGCAGCCAGGCTATCCGGAGATCATGGCGAGAGGCCAGGCTGCGGACCGCACGGGCAGACGAAGATCACCCGTTCAGCCACATGCCAAACGTGAGCTGGACTCGCCGAGCCGCTCTGCATACCGTGGGCCCTGGCCGGGGCGGGCAGACCCCAGTCATCACCCCCGGGCCCGGTTCGCCCGATCGACGTGAGCAGGGCGAGTCGATGCGCGTGCTGCATGTGAACAAGTTCCTCTACCGCCGTGGCGGCGCCGAGGGGTATCTGCTCGATCTCGCCGACCTGCAACGGGCTGCGGGCGACACGGTCGGCTACTTCGGCATGAGCCACCCGGAGAACGAGTCGCCACTGCCGTACGCCGCGCGGTTTCCCTCCGAAGTGGAGTTGGAGCCCGCGCCGCGCGGGGTGCGACCCCGCGCGGTGGCCGTCGGCCGGATGCTGTGGTCACCGACCAGCCGCCGCGGCCTGGCCCGCGTGATCGACGATTTCCGGCCGGACGTGCTGCACCTGCACAACATCTACCACCAGCTCTCCCCGTCGGTGCTCGCCGCGGCCCGCGCCGCCGGTGTGCCGTGCGTGCTGACCATGCACGACTACAAGCTCGCCTGCCCGAGCTACCAACTTCTCGACCGGGGTCGCCCCTGCCAGGCGTGCGTCACCGGTGGCCCGTTGCAGGCGGCCCGTCGCCGCTGCAAGGACGGATCGCTGTCGCGCAGTGGGCTGCTCGCTGTCGAGTCCTGGTTGCACCGTCAGCTCGACGCGTACGACCCGGTGCAGCTCTTCGTCAGCCCGAGCGGGTTCCTGGCCGACGTGATGCGCCGCGCGGGCGTCTACCCGGACCGGTTGCGGGTGGTCAACCACTTCGTCGACCTGACCGGCGTCGCGTCCAAGCAGACGCCCGGCGGCGGTGTCGTCTTTGCCGGCCGGCTGGCCCCGGAGAAGGGCGTCGACGTGCTGATCGAGGCGGCCGCCGCGCTGCCGGCCGGGGTCGACGTGGACATCGCCGGAGACGGCCCGGCCCGCCCGGAGCTGGAGGCGCTCGCGGCGCGGCGGGTGCCCGGCCGGGTCCGGTTCCACGGCCGTCTCGACAAGCCACGCCTGCACCAGCTGATCCGCTCGGCGGCGGTGGTCGCCGTCCCGTCCCGGTGGCACGAGAACCAACCGATGGTGGTGCTGGAGGCGTTCGCCTGCGGTGTGCCGGTGGTCGCCACCGACCTGGGTGGGCTGCCCGAGCTGATCGAGCCGGAGGTGGACGGCCGCATCGTCGCCGCCGATGCGCCCACCGCCCTCGGCGACGCGCTGAGCGACATCCTGGCCGACCCCGAGCGGGCGCACCGGATGGGCCGGGCCGGTCGGGCGAAGATCGCCGCTCAGTTCGCTCCGGACCGGCACCTGGACCGAATCCGTGGGCTGTACACGGAGGCCGCCGAGGCGCTGCCGTCGCGGCGGCGTGCCGCAGCCGGTGGGGGAGCGGCCCGGTGAGCCGAGTGCGGGTGCTCTACCTCGCCGGCAGCGGTCGCAGCGGCAGCACCCTCGTCACCACGGTTTTGGGACAGATGCCGGGCTTCTTCGCGGCGGGCGAGCTGCGCTACCTGTGGCGGCGCGGCATCCTGGAGAACCGGCCCTGCGGCTGCGGTTCCCCGGTCGCCGACTGCCCACTCTGGGCCCGGGTGCGCGCCGACCTGACCGACGCCGACCCGGCCGGGATCGCCGCCCGGTTGGCCCAGCGGCTGCGGCTGCGGGGGCTGCCCGCACTGCTGCGCCGCCACCGTCGCGGGCAACCGCCGGTGTCGGGCCACCCCGACGACACGCAGCTGGCCCGGCTCTACGCCTCGATCGCCGCACACGCCCTCAGCGAGGGCGGCGTCATCGTCGACTCGTCCAAGCTGCCGCCGTACGGCGCCCTGCTCGGCAGCCTGCCCGGCATCGACCTGTACGTCCTGCACGTGGTGCGCGACCCGCGCGCGACCGCGTACTCCTGGCGACGGCGACGCCCACTGGACGGTGGCGCCGACGATCGGCTGATGAGCCGACCACCCGTCGGCAAGGCCGCGCTGCTCTGGTTGGTCTGGAACACCGCGACGGTACGACTGTGGGGGAGCCGCGATGACCGCTACCTGCGGGTGCGGTACGAGGACTTCGTGGCCGACCCGGCCGGCGCCACCGCCCGGATCGCCCGGTTCGTCGGCGCGACCCCGGACGAGCTTCCGTTTCCGACGCCAACCACGGTGCGACTCGCGCCCACCCACTCGGTGGCCGGCAATCCGTCGCGGCACCGCACCGGGCTGGTCGACGTGGTCGCCGACACCGAGTGGGTGACCGGCCTCCCAATCCGCGCGTACGCCGTGGTGACCGGGCTGACCGCGGTGGCCCTGCGCCGGTTCGGTTACCCGTTGCGCCGCCCGGCGGCCACCCCTCCCGCCGCCCGCGTCGCCGCGGACCCGGCCGTCTCCCCATCACCCGCCACCCGGCAGGAAGGCTGAACGATGCTCTCACTGGTGGTGGGCACCGGTCGCTGCGGTTCGACACTGGTCCAGGAGTTGCTCTCCCGGCATCCCGCGGTCGGCTTCGTCTCCGGCCTGGACGACAAACTGGCCCGGCTCAATCTCAAGGGCCGGTTCAACGGGACGCTCTACCGGCGCTCGGCGCCGCGCCCGGTGGGGATGACCTCGCTGCGACACAGTCGACGGTTGCTGGAGCGGGGCCGCTTCCGGGTGGCACCGTCGGAGGCGTACCACCTGCTCGACCGGCAGGTGCTGGCCGGCTTCTCCCGACCGTGCCGGGACCTGGTGGCCGAGGACCTGACGCCGTTCGTGGCCCGACGGCTGCGGGCCTTCTTCGACGAGCGGATCGCACGGCAGGGCTGCCAGCAGTTGGTGCAGCACGTCACCGGGTGGCCGCGCACCGGCCTGCTGCACGCGGCGTACCCGGAGCTGCGGGTGGTCAACGTGGTGCGCGACGGCCGGGCGGTGGCCAACTCGTGGCTCCAGATGGGCTGGTGGGACGGGTGGCGTGGGCCGGACAACTGGATCTACGGCCCGCTCCCGTCCGACCTGCGGGAGGAGTGGGCCGAGTCCGGTCGGTCCTTCCAGGTGCTCGCCGCGCTGGGCTGGAAGATGCTGATGGACGCCTTCGCCCAGGCTCGGCTGCGTCACCCGGCCGACCAGTGGCTGGACGTGCGCTACGAGGACCTGGTCGAGCAGCCGCGCGAACAGGTCGGACGGATGCTCGATTTCCTCGGTCTGAGCTGGTCGACCGCCTTCGAGGAGGGCTTCTCCCGGTACAACTTCACGGCGGGACGGGCGGAGGCGTACCGGGACGAACTCAGCCCGGCGCAACTCGCCGCGATCGAACGGGTACTGGAGAAGCCGCTGGCCGAGTGGGGTTACCCGATCTAGCGGCGTGTGTCAAAGTCGTCGCTATCGACGGACCGCACGGGGGCGGCTAATCTTTGGCCCCACACCATCGATGTGAGGAGATGCGATGGCGCGCCGTACCGGTCGGCCCTCCTACCTGCTGGACAAGGCCGACGTGCGGCATCGCCGCACCGTCCGGTACGCGGCCGTCGCGGGCGTGATCGCACTGGTCACCGCGTTGCTGGGTGGGTTGGTCGGCTACCAGGTGGGCCGTCCGGACGCCACCGAGGCGACCATCGCGAGCATCAAGCAGGCAGAGGCGAAGCGGGACGCCCAGCAGATCGCGGAGTTGATCGAGACGGCCCGCCGTGTGCGCGACCAGGTCGCCCCGGTGCTGGCCGCCATCAAGACGGAGACGACCGCCGGACGGGCGCCGGACCCGGCGAAGGCGCGCCAGTGGCAGCAGGTCATGCGCCAGGCGGCCGAGCCGTTCGCCGACCCGCCGTCGGGGACCACCGCCACCAACGTGGCCCGCGGCGGGTTGCGCGGAGCGGTTCAGCAGGCGTCGCTGGCCGTCGACGCCTACGCCCTGGCCGCCGGCGTTCCGGCGGCGCAGCGTGCGGCGATGCTGGATGTCACCGCGCGGCAGGCGGCCGAGGCCGCCACGATCTGGTCGGTCGCGGCGACCCAGCTCGACCAGATCAGCGTCGACGCCGGCCAGGGCCACCAACACGTGTTCCTGGACACAGACCCGGACGGAGGGGCGCTCACCCCGGACGGGGCGGCCGAGGGAACCGGCGGCTGAGGGGCTTTGCTGCACAGGTGTCCGGTTTGCCGGCGGGGTTCGGTCTGCCGGGTCGGCTGAGCGGCCGCAGCGTGATCTGGGGGCGACGGCCGGATCGGGTACGGTCGCTTATCGCAAAGTCTATGAACCAGATTGGCTTTCAGTGCAATGGAAGCCGAATCGGAGGGGCACAGCCGTGAGGTTCCCAAGCGCCGTCCGTCAGGCCGGCCTCGTCGTGGCCGTCGCCGCCCTCGCGCTGAGCGCGGGATGCGCGAAGAAGGACGACAGTGAGGTTCAGGCGAGCGGCGTCAAGCTGGTCGCGGCGGGCAAGCTGACCGTCTGCACCCACCTGCCGTACCCGCCGTTCCAGTCCAAGGACGCCAGCGGCAAGGTCACCGGCTTCGACGTCGAGATCATGGACCTGGTCGCCAAGGAGCTCGGCGTCGAGCAGACGATCATCGACACCCCGTTCGAGGGGATCAAGTCCGGCCAGGACCTGAACACCGGCAAGTGCGACGCGGCCGCCGCCGGCATGACGATCACCGAGGAGCGGCGGAAGGTGATCGACTTCTCCGATCCCTACTTCGACGCCACTCAGGCGTTGCTGGTGAAGACCGGCAAGACGTACAAGTCGCTGGACGACCTCAAGGGCAAGAAGCTCGGCGTCCAGGCGGCCACCACGGGTCGTGACTACGCCAAGAAGCTCGAGGCGGAAAAGGGCCTGAAGCTGGTCGAGTTCGAGGACCTCGCCGCCCTTCAGCAGGCCGTCGCCAACGGCCAGGTCGAGGCCGCCATCAACGACCTGCCGGTCTGGACCGAGTACCTGAAGAAGAACCCGGGTGGGTTCGAGGTGGCCGCCGAGTTCGACACCGGCGAGCAGTACGGCTTCCCGGTGAAGAAGGACGCCAACCCGGAGCTGCTCAAGAAGATCAACGAGGTGCTGGCCAAGGCCAAGCAGGACGGCACCTACAACACGATCTACGAGAAGTGGATCGGCAAGCAGCCCAGCGCCTGAGCCGCGTAGCGGCCGAGCGCCTGAGCACCGCGCAGTACCGGAGGGCGCGCGTCCCGCGCGCCCTCCGTGTCAGTAACCTCCGGGAAGGCAACGAGCGAACGTGAAGCTGCGACGCCGCCAGCGGGAGCGGCTGTCCCTCGGGCTCCAGTACCTGGTCTTCATCGCCATCATCGCCACGGTGCTCGTCGCCGCGGACTGGGACAGGCTGGCCGACGCGTTCTTCCGCGTCGACATCATCAAGTCGATGTTCCCGACCATCATCACTGTCGCGCTGCGCAACACCATCCTCTACACGCTGGGCGCGTTCGCCTTCGGCCTGGTGTTCGGCACCATCCTGGCGCTGATGCGGCTGTCCCGGGTGGCGCCGTACCGCTGGGTGGCGACGGCGTACATCGAGCTGTTCCGGGGTCTGCCCGCGCTGCTGGTGCTCTTCCTCGTCGGGTACGGCATTCCGATCGCCTTTCCGGAGCGCGAGATTCCGGGCGGGGTGTTCGGGTCGATCGCGATCGGCCTCGGGTTGACCGCCGCGGCGTACATGGCGGAGACCATCCGGGCCGGCATCCAGGCCGTGCCGAAGGGGCAGATGGAGGCGGCGCGGACCCTCGGCATGTCGCACTTCACCGCCATGCGCACGATCGTCATTCCGCAGGCGTTCCGGATCGTGATCCCACCGCTGACGAACGAGCTGATCCTGCTCACCAAGGACTCGTCGCTGGCCTACGTGCTGGGCGTGACGGCGCAGACCATCGAGATCACCAAGTTCGGTCGGGACATGCTCAACGACCGGGTGAACGCGACCCCGCTGCTGGTGGCCGGCCTCGCCTACCTGGTGATCACCCTGCCGCTGTCGCAGGTGGTACGACGCCTCGAACTCCGCTACGCCAAGGCTCGGTGACCCCGATGACGACCACCCCTCCCCGCCCCGCCGTGGAGATCCGCGACCTGCACAAGTCCTTCGGGCCGCTCGAGGTGCTCAAGGGCATCGACTTCGAGGTCGGCCAGGGCGAGGTGGTCTGCGTGATCGGCCCGTCCGGCTCGGGCAAGTCGACCCTGCTGCGCTGCGTCGACCTGCTGGAGGAGCCGACCGCCGGCAAGATCTGGGTGAACGGGGTCGAGATGACCGACCCGGACGTCGAGATCGACGCGGTTCGCCGCGGCATCGGCATGGTCTTCCAGTCGTTCAACCTGTTTCCGCACCTGACCGTCCTGAACAACCTCACCATCGCCCAGCGCCGGGTGCTGCGGCGAGGTCGGGCCGAGGCCGAGCGGATCGCGCGGGCCAACCTGGAGCGCGTCGGGCTGACCGACAAGGCCGACGCCTTCCCGGCGCAGCTCTCCGGTGGGCAGCAGCAGCGAGCGGCGATCGCCCGGTCGCTGTCGATGGAGCCGAAGCTGATGCTCTTCGACGAGCCGACCTCGGCGCTCGACCCGGAACTCGTCGGCGACGTGCTCACCGTCATGCGCAAGCTGGCCGAGGACGGCATGACGATGATGGTGGTCACCCACGAGATGGCGTTCGCCCGCGACGTCGCCGACCGGGTGGTGTTCATGGATGGTGGCGTGGTGGTCGAGCAGGGGCCGCCGCAGGAGGTGCTCGGCGCGCCGAAGCACGAACGCACCCGCGCGTTCCTCTCCCGGGTCCTCGACCCGACCCATGTCGCCCAGCTCGGTCAGCCCGACCAGTCGCCCGCGCCGCCGGCCGCCCCCGGCCTGCCGGCGGACGATCGCCACAACCTCTGACCCACAGCTCCCGTACGCCTGACCGCCGGGTTGCCGCATCGACGGCAGCCCGGCGTCTGCTTGTGTGTCAGGTCTATGTCAATCGACGGACGTCGTGATGTCAAGGTAATCTTTTTGCAATCAGAACTGTACTTTCGTCGATGGATTACATAAGTTGCTCTCATCCATCGAAAGTTCTGAGTCTTCCGAGCAAAGTACGCGACGAGCCTCACCCTCAGTCGTGCCACCGCCCGTGCTCGGCGGTCGATGCACCCTGCCTTCGTCGCGTCTTCGCCCGGTCGGAAACGGAGACCCATGGACGATCACGCTGGTGGTCCTCACCGCCACCTGTCCCGCAGATCGCTGATCGCCACCGGTGCGCTGGCCGCCGGGGCGTTGGGCGCGTCCGCCCCAACCATCGGCACCGCGTTCGGCGGCACCCCCGCCCGGGCCGCCGCCGGTGTCACCAAGAAGATCACCATCTACGCCGAGCAGCTGCCCGGCAACCTGTTCGGGTACGGCCTGGCACCCGGCCAGGCCACCGTTCCGGGCCCGATCCTGGAGATGTACGAGGGTGACACCCTGGAGATCACCCTGGTCAACACCACCACCCAGCGGCTCTCCATCCACCCGCACGGGGTGGACTACAGCACCGAGTCCGACGGCAGCCCGTTCAACGCCTCGTTCAACAACCCCGGTGAGACCCGGACGTACGTCTGGCGCTCGCACGAGATGGTGGCCGCGGCGGGCCGGCGGTACATGCCGGGCAGCGCCGGTTACTGGCACTACCACGATCACGCGATGGGCACCGACCACGGCACCGGCGGTGTCGCGAAGGGACTGTACGGCGCGCTGATCGTCCGGCGGCGGGGAGACATCCTGCCGTCGAAGCAGTTCACGGCCGTGTTCCACGACATGATGATCAACAACAAGATGGCCCCGGCGACCCCGATGTTCGAGGCGAACCTGGGCGAACGCGTCGAGTGGATCGCCATCGGCCACGGCAACCTGTTCCACACCTTCCATCTGCACGCGCACCGCTGGGCGGACAACCGCACCGGGATGCTGGAGGGACCGAGCGACCCGAGCCTGGTGGTCGACAACAAGGACCTCAACCCGGGCAGCTCGTTCGGCTTCCAGGTGCTGGCCGGGGAGGGCGTCGGACCGGGCGCGTGGATGTACCACTGCCACGTGCAGTCGCACTCCGACGGCGGCATGGCCGGGATCTTCCTGGTGCGCAACGCCGACGGCAGCATGCCGCCGGGCGCCGAGGAGGCGATCCACCGGTTCCAGGGCCACACCCACACGCACGGAAGCTGACCCAACCGAAAGTGGGGACGGGGATGACCAGAAACTTACGACGAACCCTCGCCGCGGTAGCGGCCTTCGCGACACTGATCCCGGCGACGACGGCGGCCGCGGCCGCACCACGAACGGCGGCCGCCCCCCAGGCGGCGCAACCGCAGAAGACCGCGGTCCTGGTGTTCCACGGCCCGGTGGCCGAGCAGCAGGACCCGGTTTCGCGCGCGGTGGACACCATCAAACAGCTTGGTGCCGGTCATGACATCGATGTCACGGCCACCACCGACCCGGGTGCCTTCACCGTGGCCGGGCTGTCCGCGTACCGCAGCGTGGTCTTTCTCTCCGCGACGGGCGCCGCGCTGAACCGCGACCAGGAGTCGGCGCTACAGAGCTACGTCAAGGCCGGCGGCGGTTTCGTCGGCATCGCCGACGCCGCCCGCGCCCAGGTCGACTCCACCTGGTTCACCGGGCTGATCGGCACCCGCCCGGCCGGCGCCATCCCGGTCGCCGAGCCGGTGGCCCGGGTGACCGCCAGCGGCGAGAACCCGCCCAACGAGACCAAGGAGAAGCTGACCGACGGCGACGCCAACACGAAGTGGCTGGTCCGCACCCCGACCGGTTGGGTGGCGTACGAGTTGGCCGCGCCCAAGCGGGTCACCGGGTACGCGCTCACGTCGGCGAACGACTCGGCCGGTCGGGACCCGAAGGACTGGACCCTGCAGGGCTCCACCGACGGTCAGAGCTGGACCGACCTGGACCGCCGCACCGGGCAGACCTTCCCGGACCGGTTCCAGACCCGCCGGTTCGACATCGCCACGCCGCAGGAGTTCACCCGCTACCGGCTCAACGTCACAGCGAACAGCGGTGAGCCGCTGGTCCAACTCGCCGACCTGCGCCTCTTCACCGGCAGCACCACCGCACCCGAGCCGCCCGCGGTGAACCGCGCGGTGGTGAACATCCTGGACCGCACGCACCCGGCCACGGCATCGCTGCCGATGACCATCACCCGGTCCGACCGCTGGGAAAACTGGGACCCGAACCCGATCGGCACCGTGCACACCCTCGCCCAGGTCGAGGAGCGGCACTACAACCCGGGGGCGGCCGCCAACGGCGCCTTCCACCCGGTGTCCTGGTGCCGGGACTACGACGGCGGCCGGTCGTTCTACACCGGCATGGGCCACACCGAGGGCAGCTACGGTGAGGAGGCGTTCCGTACCCACCTCGCCGGCGCCCTCAACTGGACCACCGGTCGGGTACGCGGCGACTGCCAGGCCACCATCGCCGCGAACTACAAGGTGGAGCGACTCACCGCCGCGAACCAGACCGGGCAGCTGGACCAGATCGGCGAGCCGCACGGGCTCACCATCGCGCCGGACGGCACGGTCTTCTACGTCGGCAAGGCGGCCTGCCCGAGCGGCCCGATCGCGGACTGGAACAACCCTAAGGTCGGCCTGGGCTGCGGCACCATCCACTCCTGGGATCCGGCTACCAAGCGGGTCAAACTGCTCACCACCCTGGAGGTGATGGGCAACCGGGGCAGCGGCTCCGAGTTGGTGAAGAACGAGGAGGGCCTGCTCGGCATCGTGCCCGATCCCGCGTTCGCCGACAACGGGTGGCTCTACGTCTACTGGATGCCGCACGAGTCGGTCGACCGGGTGAAGCGGGTCGGTCAGCGGACCGTCTCGCGGTTCACCTACGACCGGGCCACCCAGACCATCGACCAGGCCACCCGCAAGGACCTGTTGCAGTTCCCGGTGCAGATCCACAGCTGCTGCCACGCCGGTGGCGGCATGGCGTTCGACGCCAAGGGCAACCTCTACGTGGGCTCCGGCGACAACAACTCCTCGGAGGGGTCGCAGGGCTACGCCGGCAACAACTGGACCCAGGAGTACCAGGGGATCTCGTTCCAGGACGCCCGCCGCACGTCGGGTAACACCAACGACCTCGCCGGCAAGATCATCCGGATTCACCCGGAGCCGGACGGCACGTACACCATCCCCGAGGGCAACCTGTTCCCGCCGGGCACCGAGAAGACCCGACCGGAGATCTACGTGATGGGCGTGCGCAACATCGCCCGGCTCCAGATCGACCCGGTGCACCAGTGGCTGACCGCCGGCTGGGTCGGCCCGGACGCCTCCTCGCCCAGCCCCACCCTCGGGCCGGCGAAGTACGAGACGGCCACCATCATCACCTCGGCCGGCAACCAGGGCTGGCCGTACTGCATGGGTAACCGCCAGCCGTACCGGGACCGCAGCAACACCGACGCCAGCGTGCTGACCGGCTGGTACGACTGCGACAACCTGAAGAACGAGTCGCCGCGCAACACCGGACTGGTGGACATCCCCGCCGCCCGGGACAACATGATCTGGTACGCGCCGGACGGCGGCGGCCCGGTGTTCCCGAAGCGGACCGACGGCAGCGGCCTGCCGACCTACGTGGCGGCCGACGCCACCTACACCCAGCCGTACCTGCGCGGCGGCGGCCAGGCCATCATGTCCGGCCCGACCTACCACCGCAGCCTCGTCGACACCACCAGTGGCGTGGCGTGGCCGGAGCACTGGGACGGCAAGTGGCTGATCGGCGACCAGTCGAACGCGTCCAACCGGATCGCGGTCACCGTCGACCCGGCCGGCGTGCCGCAGGCCGCCCCACCGGTGTACGCCGAGTCGCTGCGGGCCATCATCCCCGGTGGCAACGGCGACACCCGGTTGCAGAGCTGGATGGACGCCAAGTTCGGCCCGGACGGCGCGCTCTACCTGCTCGACTACGGCGGCGGGTTCTTCAGCCTGCACGCGAACCAGAAGCTGATCCGGATCAGCTACACCGGCGGGGCGCCCACCCCGGCACCGGCGGCGACCTCGGTCGCCGTGCAGAACAAGCCGCTGACCATCGCCTTCACCGGCTCCCGCTCCGGCGGCGTCAGCCACCGATGGGAGTTCGGCGACGGCGCCACGTCGACCGAGGCGAACCCCCGGCACGTGTACGCCAAGGTCGGCACCTACACCGCGAAGCTCACCGTCACGTACGCCGACGGGGAGACGGCGACGGTGCAGACCACTGTGACGGTGGGCTGCGCGGTGCCCGACGACCGGCCGACGGTGTGGCTCGGCGACACCGACACCGGGGTGCCCAGCCGTACGGTCGGGCAGGGCTGCACGGCCAACGACCTGATCGACGACGAGAGCACCTGGGCCGACCACAACGGTTTCGTCCGGCACGTCAGCGCGGTGACCCGCGCGTTGCAGGACGACGGCCTGCTCAGCAGCCGCGAGTCGGGCACCCTCACCCGCCTGGCCGCCGCGTCCGACATCGGCCGGGACGGTCGCACCGGGTACGAGCCGCTCTACGACGGCACCGCGGAGTCCCTGCGCGGTTGGCAGCAGGCGCCGACCGGGTCGTGGGCCATCCAACCCGACGGGGCGCTGCGCTCCAGCGGTGGCCTGGGCATGCTCTGGCACACCAAGGAGTTGGGCGACTTCTCGCTGAAGGTGCAGTTCAAGGACATCGCACCGGGCACCAACCGGGCCAACACCGGCGTCTTCATCCGCTTCCCGGACCTGCGGGTCCCGCTGGAGCAGCGGCCACCGGGCAGCTGCGGCACCATCGGGTCGGCCCGGACCTCGACCGCCTGGATGGCGATCTACTGCGGACACGAGATCCAAATCTACGACGGTGACACAGGTGAGCCGCAGAAGACCGGATCGGTCTACAACTTCGACCCGGTGCCGCTCGCCCAGGCCGGCGTTACCCCGAAGAACGAGTGGAACGACTACGAGATCCGCGTGGTCGGGCAGCACTACACGATGATCCGCAACGGCGTGGTGATCAACGAGTTCGACAACACGCCGGGCAAGCAGTCGTCCCGAGCCGGCGACCCGCCGACCGACCTGCGGCAGTTCCTGCGCGGCTTCATCGGCCTGCAGAACCACGGCGACAACGACCTGACCGAGTTCCGCAACATCCGCGTGCGCGAGCTCTAGGAGTGACGATGACCCGACGACTGACGGCCGCGCTGGCGGCGCTCCTGCTCACGGTGATCCCGTTGGCAGTGGCGCCCGCCTCCGCCGCCCCGCGCGTCGCCGCCGACCAGGTGTTGACCTGGACCGCCGACGACAGCATCACCCGCTACAAGTCCGCGCCCACCACTGCGGTGGCCGGAGCGACCACGATCATCTGGGAGAACAGCGCGGCCACCGGCAACACCACCGGGATGCCGCACACCCTGACCTTCGACACCAGCACCGAGGGCTACAACCACGACGTCACAGTCAACATACTGGCCAGCCCGTTCGACGCCAACGACGGCCGCCACCAGGCCACCGTCACCCTGACCCCGGGCCGCTACCGGTACTTCTGCTCGATCCCCGGCCACAGCTCCATGGTCGGCGAGCTGGTGGTCACCGAGGGCGGTGGAGGCGGCGACACCACCGCGCCGACGGTGACCGGCGCGGTCTCCGGCGACCAGGACCCCGACGGCAACTACCTCGGCGCGGCCACTGTGACAGTGACGGCCACCGACGCCGACTCCGGGGTCCAAACCATCGAGTACCAGGTCGACGACACCAGCTTTCGGCCGTACACCGAGCCGGTGCGGGTGACCGCGATCGGCGACCACTCGGTGCGGTTCCGCGCCACCGACCAGGCCGGCAACACCAGCGCCGTCGGCTCGGTGTCGTTCCGGATCGTCGAGCCGGGGGAGGAGGACACCACCGCGCCGGTGGTCACCGCCGCACTCGCCGGCGACCGCGACGCCGGCGGCAACTACATCGGTACGACCACCGCCACGCTGACCGCCACCGACAGCGGATCCGGTGTCGCCACCATCGAGTACGCGCTGGACGGGGCGGCCTTCACCACGTACACGAATCCGATCGTGGTGAACGCGGCCGGGATGCACATGCTGCACTACCGGGCCACCGACGCCGCCGGCAACACGTCGGCCGAGCAGATGGCCCACTTCACCGTCGTCGAGCCGCCGGCCGAGGACACCACAGCACCCACTGTCGCCGCCACGGTGGCCGGTGACCGCAACGGCGACGGCGGGTACGTCGGCGGCGCGACAGTGACCGTCACGGCCACCGACGCCGAGTCGGGGGTGGCGAAGATCGAGTACGCGCTCGACAGCGGAGGTTGGACGGCGTACGCCGCTCCGGTCGCCGTCCGCGCACCCGGCCCGCACACAGTGCGCTACCGGGCCACCGACACGGCGGGGAACTCCTCCGCCGAGCAGTCCACGACGTTCACCGTCGTGGCCGACGACACCGACCGCTGCCCCGACTCGGACACCCGAGCCACGGTGATCATCGACGGCGACGACAGCGGTGTCGCCAACGTGGACACCGGCGACGGCTGCACCATCAACGATCTGATCGACGAACACGCCGACTACCCCGGCCACGCCGCATTCGTCCGGCACGTCGAAGCGGTCACCGCCGCGCTCGTCACCGCCGGCACGCTCGACCGGCGGCAGCAGGGCGCCATCGTCCGGGCCGCGGCCCGATCGGACGTCGGCGCATGAGTCCTCGAACCTCATCGACAGGGAGTACCACGATGCCCGGACGTACCGTCGCCAAGCTGGCCACCGTGAGCGCCGTCATCGCGGCCTCGGTGCTGGCCGTGGCGCCCCCCGCACACGCCGACCTGGTCACCCACTGCATCGGCACCGGCGGCGCGGTGACCGTGCCCAACGACCTGCTCGTGCCCGCCGGCGAGTCCTGCGCGCTGACCGGCACGACGATCACCGGCAACGTCACCGTCGCGGCCGGCGGCAACCTGGTGGTGACCGGTGGCCGGATCAGCGGTGAGGTACGCGTCGCCGCCGACGGCTACCTCGACGCGACCGAGACGACAGTCGACGGCCAGGTGGTCCTCGCGGCCGGTGGCTACGGGATCTTCCTGAAGGACGCCCGGACCGGCACCGTGACCGTCCGGCCGAAGGGCTCCACGACCATCGACAGCTTCCTCTTCGCCGAGGCGTCGACGGTCACCGGGCACGTCAACGTCAGTGCCGGTGAGGTCCGGCTCGACCGGGGCAGCCAGGTGCAGCGCAACCTCAGCAGCACCGGCACCTACTACACCGACCTGCACGACTCGTTCGTCGACGGCACCGTGTCGGTGCTCAACAGCGCCACCGGCAGTGTGGTGTGTGGCAGTGCGGTCCAGGGCCGGGCCACCTTCGCCGGCAACCTGGGCGGTGTGCAGCTCGGCCCGAACGGCGCCCTGGACAGCTGCGCCTCCGGCGGTTACTGGGGTGGGGACGTGAGCATCACCAGCACCACCGGTGGTGTCACCGTCGACGACAACATCATCAACGGTCAGTTGGCGGTGACGTCCAACAACCCGGCTGCCCAGGTGGCCGCGAACAACCGGATCCGTGGCGGGGTGACCGGTGACCAGGCGGCGGCGACCACCAACCGGTCGGCGAGGGTCGCCGCTCCGGACCGGGAGGACGCCGGCGACCAGCGGGCCGAAATCCGTCGTACCTCGGCAATGCAGGAGGCCACCGAGGCAGGCGCGGCGAAGCTCTAACCCGCCCCACCCCGTCGATCATGGAGTTGTGGTGCCGTACTTGGTAGACGATGTCCGATTCGTCACCCACCACAACTCCATGATCGACGAGGCTAGGGGGCTCCGGCCGAGTTGCACTTCACGCTCAGCGGGTACGAGGTCACGAAGGACACCGAGGGGGACGGGCACCGGGCAGGCCCCGGTGTTGTCCCCGTTGGCCATGTGCCCTGGTGTCGCAAGCGACGCGGCGAGTCTCCGCGCCGCCAGCTGACCTCGCGGCGATCGGTGGCAGCTCAGCAGGGCGGCGCTCGGCGTGTCGAGCTGCTCAGCTGCCACTGATCAAGGAATGGGTCAGCTCCGGGATGCCGTAGTGCTGGTCGAGGATCTGCATGGCGGCGCCCGCGGCGATCACGTCCGCGCCGAGGCTGGACAGGGCCACCCTGGTACTGAGCCAGGCCGCGCGCCGCGCGTCGGCCTGCACCGCCTCGGTGACCGCCGCGAGATAGGTCTGCGAGTGCCGGAGGAGGTCCGCGCCCGCCAGCACCACGTGGGCGAGGTCGAGGGTCTGGAGCAGATTGACGACGCCCACGGCCAACACCCGGGCCGCGTGTGCGATGTCCCCGGCCTCGGCGGCGTGCTGGTGCACGATCTCCAGGCATCCGTGCCGGCCACAGACGCAGCGTGCTCCGGTCAGGTCGACGACCGTGTGGCCGAACTCGCCCGCGTTGGTGTGCGCTCCCCGGTGGGCCGCGCCGCCCAACCAGAAACCTCCGCCGATGCCGGACTCGACCATGATGAGGACCGCGTCGCCGAACGTCGTGCCGTGCCGCCAGGCCTCCGCCGTGATCCCCGCTGTGACGTCCTTGTCCAGGTGCACGGGGAGGCCGAGGTGTTTCTCGGCGATCTCGCGCAGCGGTACGTCGTGCCAGTGCCGCAGGCCGTGGGCGTCCCGGACCAGGCCGTTGGCGTGGTCGAGTGGGCCGATCATGCCGATGCCCAGCCCGGTGAGCCGGCTCCGCAGGTCGCCGATGCCGGCCATCGTGTCGATGCCGGCGCTCAACGCGTCGAGGAGCTGTTCCGGGGTGAAGTCGCGGGGCAGCGGGCTGACCGCCGAGTGGTGCACGGTGCCGGCCAGGTCGACCAGGACCAGCCGCAGCGTGCGCCGGGCCACGTGGGCACCGATCGCGTACCGGCTGTCCGGGACGAGTTCGTAGACGACAGCGGGCTTGCCGATGCCCGGACGCCGGAGGCCGGCCGGGCGGATCAGGCCGTCGGCGGTCAGTCGGGCGATGACCTTGGAGACCGCCTGTGGTGTCAGGCCGGTGGCCTCGACCACTGTCGCCCGCTCGAACGTGCGAGCGGTACGCCCCACGGCCATGACCAGTGCCTGGTTGTAGCCGCGCAGGAAGGCGACGTCGGCAGTGACGCGAGTCATCTCACCACTCTATTACGCAACGCTGTTGCTAAATTTTCTCGGTGATCGAGTTGAGTAGAGGACGGCGGTTGGCGGCGCTGGCCGCTCTGGCACTGGGCGGCGTCGCGGTCGGCCTGACCGAGTTCGTGGCGATGGGGCTGCTGCCCGACATCGCCCGCGGTCTGCTCCCGCAGGAGTACGCGCAGTCGTCGTCGGACGCGATCGCCCGGGCGGGCTGGATGATCACCGCGTACGCCCTTGGTGTGGTCGTCGGCGCGCCGCTGATCGCCGCGTTGAGCGCGCGCCTGCCCCGCAAGAAGCTCGTCCTCGGGCTGCTCGTGCTCTTCGCCGTCGGTACGGTCGCGTCCGCGATCGCCCCCACCTTCGACCTGGTGCTGGTGGCCCGGTTCGCTTCGGCAATGCCGCACGGCGCGTACTTCGGTGCGGCCGGTCTGCTCGCGGCCACCCTGATGGGCCCCGGTAACGAGGCCCGCGGTTACGCCACCGTGCTCGGCGGTCTGACAGTGAGCAACCTGGTCGGCGTACCCCTCATCACCCGGCTCGGGCAGGAGGTCGGCTGGCGGGTCGCGTACCTGGTCATCGCCGGCTTCTTCGTGCTCACCCTGCTGGCGGTGCTGGCGGTCGTACCGGAGGTCGCGGCTGCGGTCGACGGCTCGCCGGCCGCCGAGCTGCGAGCGCTGTGGACCTCGCAGGTCTGGCTGGTCGCCGCGACCGGCGCGGTCGGTTTCGCCGGTTTCTTCGCGGTGAACACTTACATCGCACCGGTCACCACCGACGTCACCGGCCTCTCCGCCGCGACGGTGCCGTGGGCCCTGGTCGCGGTGGGTCTCGGCATGACCGTGGGCAACGCCCTGGGCGGCTGGCTGGCGGACCGCGACCTGCAGCGGAGCATGGTCGTCGGCTTCGCGGCGATGATCGTGAGCATCGGCGTGTTCAGCCTCGTGGCGTCGACAGGCGTCGGCCTGTTCGTGGGCGCGTTCCTGGTCGGCGCGACCAGCCTCTATCTCGGTCCGGTCCTCCAGGCGCGTCTGATCACCGTCGCTCCGGGCGCGCAACTGATGGGCGCGGCGGTCAGCCAGTCGGCCATGAACGTCGCGAACAGCCTGGGCGCCGTGCTGGGCAGCGTCGCCATCGCCGCCGGCCTCGGCTACCTCGCGCCGGCCCGGGTGGGCGTCGTCCTGGCGGTCGTCGGGTTGATCCTTGGACTGGTCAGCGTCGCGGTCGGGCGGCGAGTGCGCGAGCGGATCCCGGCTACCGTCTGACGAGTACGCGGGCGGGCCCGGCCACCGTCACGGCCGGAGGTGGCCGGGCCCGCCCGCGAGACGCGGTCAGAAGTCGTTCACGCCGACCGTCACCCGGTCAGTTGACCTTGGTGGCGAGCAGGTCGCCGACGGCGGCGCGGACCGGGTCGGGGTTCGACCAACTCCAGTTGGGGTGCGCGCGATTGGTGAGCAGCGCCAGGACGAGCTTGCGGTCGGGCGCGACCAGGAGCGAGGGGCCGGCGAACCCGGTGTGGCCGAAGGTCCGGGCCGAGGCGAGCTTTCCCATGAACCAGCTCTGGTCGAGGACGACGCCGAGGCCGTGCGCCGAGGTCCGGTTGGGTCGCTCGGGGTCGATTGCGGGTTTGCCGGCGTTGTGGTTGCTGAGCATCCGGCGCACGGTCGCCGCGGCGAGGATCCGCTTGCCCTGGTAAGTGCCCTCGTTGAGGAGCAGCTGACCGATGACCGCGAGGTCGGTCGCGGAGGCGAAGATGCCGGCGTGACCGGCGATGCCACCGAGGTGGTTGGCCACGTCGTCGTGCACGACGCCACGGAGCAACCCCCGGGAGGAGCGGGCGTCGGTGGCGACCAGGCGGCTGGCCTTCGCGGCGGCCGACAGCCAGCTGTTCGGGTTGAAGCCGGTGTCGCGCAGGCCGAGCGGGCCGGTCAGGTTGCTCTTGAGCGCCTGGTCGAGCCGTTGCCCGGTGACCTTCTCCACGATCTTGCCGGCGACCATGAGCCCGACGCTGGAATAGCGGAACGTGTCCCCGGGCACGGCGCCGGAGACCAGCGGCGTGCTGAGCACGGCGTTCCAGCGGGCCGCGTCGTCGGGCAGGCCGGTGACCTTGGCGCCGACCGGGAGGCCGCTGGTGTGGGTGAGCAGCATCTCGACGGTGATCCGCTCCTTGCCCGTGCCGGTGAAGCCGGGCAGGTAGTCGCGCACCGGAGCGCCGAGGTCGACACTCCCCTTGTCGACCTGCTGCAACAGCAGGATGGCCGTGTACACCTTGGTGACCGAGGCGAGGTCGAAGATGGAGTCCGGGCGCATCACGACGCGCTGGTTCGCCGCGAGCAGTTTCGGGCCCGCCTCATAACGCAGCGCCTCACCGACCGCGGTGTGCACCGTCATCTTGCCGTTCACCAGAACGAGCGCGACCGCGCCGGGGAAGCCCTTGTGCTGGAAGGTCTGCGCAGTGGCGGGCAGGTGTCGCCGGAGCAGGGCGGTCACGTCCTGCGCGTAGCGGGCCTGACGGACCGGCGGGTTGCCGCCGACCGGTGCGTCCGGTGCCCTGGGCGGCGACCCCCCGAGGTCGCCCGCCGAACCGAGGCCGACTCGGTTCCCGGGGGCGCGCGTCCCGGTCACCGCGTCGCCGCCGGCCGAACCGGGGGCTGGCGCGGCGTTGTCGCGGCAACCGGTGAGGGCGGAGGTCGCGGCGGCCAGGCCGGCCCCGAGCAGAGTACGACGCGCAACGGGCATGCCGCAGATCGTGGCAGCCGGCCTGGAGACACGCCACCTGACCCGTCCGAACGTCGACCCGGTCCGACCCAAAGGGCAATTGATGGTCATCTGGCAGACAGGGCCGGTTGGCCTTCGAGTGGTTGTGCGACGATCGACGGGGATCACGTCGAACGACCGTCCACCGGTCTGTCCGCGCAGGGCACACACCTCGTTACCCCCTTGGAGAGCACGATGTCCCTCTCCCCGTCCCGGGTCTTCGCAGCGCTGAACGCGACTCGACCCCCTGATCGACCGTCCCCGATGATGGGAACGGCCGTCGTGGTCGGCGGCAGTGTCGCCGGCCTGCTGGCCGCCCGGGTGCTGTCCGATTACGCCGACACCGTCGTCATCATCGACCGGGACGACCCGCAGGTCACCGGCGCGCGGCCCGGCGTCCCGCAGGGGACCCAGCTGCACGCGCTGCTGTCCGGCGGCCTCTTTCAGTTGGAGCGGCTGTTCCCCGGATTTCGCGACGAGGCGGTGGCGCGCGGCGCGGTCGAGGCGCCGCCCGCATCGCGGCGCAACTACCTCGACGGGCGTCTGAAGGTCGTCGTTCCCGACGACGCCGACAGTCTGGCGGGCAGTCGGCCACTGCTGGAGGGCCTGATCCGCCAGCAGGTGCTCCGACTGCCCAACGTCAAGACGATCACCGCCCGCGCCACCGGCCTCGTGCTCGACGACGACGCGGTCACCGGGGTTCGCTGTGAGGTCGGTGGGGTGCCCGGTGTCGAGCGGGCTGACCTCGTGGTGGATGCCATGGGGCGGTCCAGCAAACTGTCAGACTGGCTGGAGCGGGCCGACTGGGACCGGCCGGTCACCCGGCGGATGACAGTGCGTCTCAACTACGCGACCGCCGTGTTCCGTCGTCCGGAGGCCAACCCCGCATCGACGGTCGTCCTGGCACTGAACACGCCGAAGATGGCGATAAACGTGGCCGGGGCCGCGTTCTTCGCCATCGAGGACGGTCGGTGGATGGCCATGATGGCCGGTTACGGCGACGACCGCCCGGGGCGCACCGCCGAGGATTTCGTCCGCCGCCTGCGGGAGCAGTTCCCACCGGAGTTCGGCCAGGTCGCCGACCAGGAGATGATCGGCGACGTGCAGACCTACCACCATGCCGACAGCCGGCGACGGGACTTCCACGCGCTCAAGCGGTTCCCGGCCGGCCTGATCAGCATCGGAGACGCCGTCGCGTCGTTCAACCCGGTGTACGGGCAGGGCATGACCGCGGCGACCCTGCACGCGGCCTGCTTGTCGACGTACCTCCGGTCCGGCCCGGACCTGCGGGCGCCCGCGCGCCACTACCTCGCGCTCCAGAAGGTCGTGGTCGACGCCGCCTGGTCGCTCTCCACCTCGGCGGACCTGGCGTTGCCCCACGTCGACGGGCCCTACCCGCGCGGCTACCGGCTTACCAGGTGGGCCAGCGGCCAGGTCATCGCCGCGACCGTCACGGACGTGGCGACCGCGCGGCGGTTCAACGACGTCGTCTCCATGCGCGCGCACCCGCGCTCGCTGGCCCGGCCCGGCGTGCTCCTGGGCGCCCTGCGCGCCAACCGGCGCGCACACTGAGCGGGTGACCCGGCGGCCTCGCTGCGAGGCCGCCGGGATCGCTCTACCGGGGGAGCTTGCGGAGGATGTCGACCACGAAACGGTGGTCGTCCAGCTGCGGCAGCCCGGAGACACCGACCCAGCCCACCACACCGGTGCCACGCACCCGCAGTGGCACCGCGCCCCCGGCGGCCGCGTAGCGCGAGGCCGGCAGGCCGAACCGCTCGGCCAGCGTCACCTGCTTGTCCTGGCACAGCCGGGCCATGTAGAGCGAGGAGTGCTCGAACCGCATCACCACCCGTCCCTTGCGGCGCAGCCACGCGTCGTTGTCCGCCGTCGACCCGGGCAGGCCACAGTGGAACAGCTGCCGCCCGGCCCGCCACACGCCCACCGAGACCGGCAGCCGCTGCTCGGTCGCGGCGGCGACGGCGAGCATCCCCAGCTCGTACGCGTCGGTCTCGGACAGGCCCGCGAGCTCCAGCTCGCTCTCCTCGCGCAGCAGCTCGTCCAGCGTCGGCCACGATTCACGGTCAGCTGACATGTTCTTCTCCTCGTTCAGCGGTGGCAGCGTCGCTCACCAGGCGCAGGGCGCGTAATCCTTCAGGAAACAGCCGTACAGGTCCTCGCCCAGCTCGCCGCGGACGATCGGGTCGTACACCCGGGCCGCGCCGTCGACCAGGTCCAGCGGGGCGTGGAAGCCCTCGTCGGCCAGCCGCATCTTCGTCGGGTGGGGGCGTTCGTCGGTGATCCAGCCGGTGTCCACGCTGGTCATCAGGATGCCGTCGGTCAGCATCTCCTCGGCACTGGTGCGGGTCAGCATGTTCAGCGCCGCCTTGGCCATGTTGGTGTGCGGGTGCCCCGGCCCCTTGTAACCGCGACCGAACTGGCCCTCCATCGCCGACACGTTCACCACGTACTTGCGGCGGGCCGGCGCGGCGGCCATCGCCGGGCGCAGCCGGCTGACCAGCACGAACGGCGCGGTGACGTTGCAGAGCTGCACTTCGAGCAGCTCGACCGGGTCCACCTCCTGGACCCGCTGGACCCAGCTGTTTACCGAGTCGAGGTCGGGCACCAGACCTCCGGCGTCGATGGCCGTGGACGCCGCGATCCGTTCCGGCGAGGCCGAGCCGCTGGTCAGTGCCAGCGCGGTGAGCGCGTGCGGGGTGAGCGCGGTCGACTGTGGTCCGGCGGTCAGGCTGCCCACCGGGCCGCCCTGACCGTCCGGCTTGGCGAACGTGATCAGCTCCGGCAGCGGGCCGTCCGGCAGGGCCGCGGCCTCGGCGGCGATGAGCTGCGCGTACGCCCCGGGGGACCGGCGGACGGTCTGCGCCGCGTTGTTGATCAGGATGTCGAGGGGGCCCTGGCTGCTCACCGAGTCGGCGAGGGCGATCACCTGGGCGGGGTCGCGCAGGTCGATCCCGACGATGCGCAGCCGGTGCAGCCAGTCTCCGCTGTCGGGCATCGCGGCGAAACGGCGTACCGCGTCGTGCGGGAAGCGCGTCGTCACCGTCGTGTGCGCGCCGTCGCGCAGCAGCCGCAGCGCGATGTACATGCCGATCTTGGCCCGGCCGCCGGTGAGCAGTGCGCGCCGGCCGGTCAGGTCGGTACGGGCGTCGCGGCGCTCCCGGTTGAGTGCGGCGCAGGACGGGCAGAGCTGGTGGTAGAACGCGTCCACCTGGCGGTAGCGCTGCTTGCAGACGTAGCAACCGCGGGGGTTGTGCAGGAAGCCCGCCGTCTCGCCCGCGACGGAGGTCGCGAGCGGAATGCCCTGCGTCTCGTCGTCGATCCGCCCCGGAGCGCCGGTGGCGGTGGCCTCCGTCACCGCCCGGTCGGCGGCGAGGATGGCGTCCCGCCTCTCCTCGCGTCGCCGCTGCTTGATCACCTTGTAGAGCCGGGCGGTGGCCCGCTGCACCCGCACCACGTCGGGGTGGTCGGAGGGCAGCGCCTCCAACTCCTCGAAGACGCTGAGGCAGGTCTCCAGCCGGCTTCGGTCAATGCCCTCTTGACCGTTTTCGGTAATGATGTCCACCGTCATGCGTCGTTGTCTCGTCCCGTATCCCGTGCCGGCTTCAGCCGGTCCGCCCGAAGTCCGACCCGAAACGGTACGCGCCCCACCGCCTCCGACGCACCTCGCCGCCCCCGGGGGCGGCGCGCCGCGCGGTGCTGTCAGTCGGCGTGGCCGAGACGCCAGTAGCCCATGAAGGCCACCGCTCGCCGGTCCAGACCTCGCTCGGCGACCAGGTGCCGGCGCAGGTGACGGATGACGCCGGCCTCCCCGGCCAACCATGCGTACAGCGGCACCGAGGCCGCCTCCGCGGGCACCTCCCACAGGATCTCGGTGTCCACGTCCACGTCCGGCACCGGCCGGGCGACCGTCGACGCGTCGGGGGCCAGCAGTTCCCCGGCCGCGGCGACGACGGCGGGCACCAACCGGCTGCCGTACCCGTCGGCGCCCCGGGCCAGCCAGCGAACCTCGACGCCGGGGGGTGCGATCAGCGGCAACACGTCGGCGGCGTCGGGTACCTCCAGCACCACCGTGCCGCGGGCGTCCAGGGGGAGACGCTCACAGATGCTGCTGATCGCCGGCACCGCTGTCTCGTCCCCGGCCAGCAGCAGCGCGCCGCCGGTCGACTGTCGAAACTCGACCCCGCCGTGGTTGCCGTCGTAGCCGGCGTCCGGCCCGACCAGGGCGATCTCGTCGCCGACGGCCGCCCGCCGCGCCCAGCGCGTCGCCGGCCCGCTGTCGCCGTGCAGCACCAGGTCGACGTCGACCTCGGCCAGGTGCGGTCGGACCGCCCGCACGGTGTAGGTACGGATCGGGTTGCGCAGGTGCTCCGGCAGTGCCCGCCACTGCGCGTACCAGTCCGCTCCCTGGGGAAGGGGCACCCCGTGCTGACCGGGCAGCGGCAGGCCCAGCTTGATCCGCTGGTCGTAACCGTTGTCGGCGATGCGGTCGAGGTCCGCCCCGGTGAAGGTCACCCGGGTGAAGGACGGGCTGAGTCGGCGTACCGCGCGGACGGTGACGGCGAACACGCGCCACGGGGCGATGGGCAGGGTCTCGATCATGGTGCCTCTCTCGACTCGGGCCGGCGTCTACCGGGTCGTGCTCGCCATGGCGCTGCCGTTGGGCCCCACGAGTGCGGTCACGGCACCCGGGCGGAGGTTGATCACCGCACCGTGCACCATCAACACACCGTGGTAGCCCAACCGGAGGTCGACGTCGGACAGGCTGCGCGCCCGTTGGCCGACGCCAACTCGTTCTGCAAGAGGTTAGGCTAACCTAACCGAATGTCGGCCTGTCAAGCCGATCTCGAAGCCCTGATCAGCCCGTCGGACCGGTGGTCGTCGGGCCTGTGCGCGGGTGGGGGATGCTGGGTCCGTGCACATCGCGACCCTCGGCCCCCTCGCCGTCGACGGCCAACCCGTTCGAGGTGAACGGCTCGCGGCGGTGCTGCGCGCGCTCGTCGACGCGCGCGGGCGGATGGTCTCCACGAGCCTGCTCGTCGACGCCGTCTGGGACGGCGCGCCACCCGACGACGCGACCGGCGCCGTCCAGGCGCTCGTGTCCAGGGTGCGCCGTCTCGGGCTGCCCGTGGTCGCGGTGCCGGGCGGATACCGGCTGCCCGCCGACGAGGTCACCGTCGACGCGGTCGAGGCGCGGTCGCTCGTCGACCAGGCGCGTACCGTGCTCCGGGCCGGCGACGCCCGTGCCGCCCGCAACCTGGCCGACCAGGCGCGCACCCTGTTCCCCGAGGTGCCCGAGCTGGTCAGCGTCGAGGACACGCGCCTGTTCGCCGAGGTCGCCGCGTTGCGGGCGGAGGCGGCACTCGCCGGCGTGGGGCCGTTCGACGAGGTCGACCTGAGCCGACTCGTCGCGCGTACGCCGCCGGACGAGCCGTCCGCCGCCCTGCTCGTCCGGGTGCTCGCCGCGCAGGGGCGGGAGGCGGAGGCGCTGGAGGTGGTCGAGCGGCTGCGCGCCGAGCTGGCCGACCGGTACGGCACCGACCCGTCGCCCGTGATCACGGCCGTCCACCTGGCGCTGCTACGCGGCGAACTCACCGCCCCGCCCGTCGCGGCACCTCCGTCCCGGAAGCCGGCACGGATCGCGTTGCCCGCCGCGTGGCGTCGTCCGATGGCTGCCCTCGTCGGGCGGGAGCGCGACGTCGAGGCCGTCACCGACGCGCTCGCCGAGACACCTGTCGTGACGATCGTGGCGACCGGTGGGGCGGGCAAGACCCGGCTCGCCGCCGAGGTGGCACGGCGTACGGCGGCGGCCGGGCAGTCGGTACGCGTGATCGAACTCGCTGGCCTGCGCTCGCCCGCCGAGGTGCTGCCCACGGTGCTCGCCGCGCTCGGTGGCGCGGACACCACGGCGACCGGCGGCAACCTGGGTCTGGAGCGGCGGGTCCTCAGCCCCGAGGAGCGGCTGCGCGCCGTGGCGCCGGACCTGGACGGGCTGGTGGTACTGGACAACTGCGAGCACGTGCTCGACGCGGTGGCCGTCGTCGTCGCGGACCTGGTCGCGGTGGCCTCACCGGAGGTCGCGGTGCTCGCGACGAGCCGCGCCCCACTGGGCCTGATCGGCGAAGTGGTGCACCGGCTGACCGCATTGCCGGACGCCGACGCGCTCGCGCTTGTCGAGTCCCGGGCGCGGGCCGGTGGCGCGGTGCCGACCTGGGACACCGAGCGGGCGCTCGCCCTGTGCCACCGGCTCGACAACCTGCCCCTCGCCCTCGAACTGGCCGCCGCGCGACTGCGGCACATGCCGATCGACGACGTGCTCGCCGGGCTGACCGACCGGTTCGCGCTGCTCGACGACGCCCTGCGCGGTCTGCCCGAGCGGCACGCGAGCCTGTGGGCGCTGGTCGACTGGAGCCGGGAACTGCTCGCCGAGGACGACCGTGACCTGCTCCAGCGGGTCGCGGTCATCCCCGCGCCGTTCACCGCGGACCTCGCCGCCGCCGTCGCGCAGGCCCCGGATGTGCGACACGGCCTGGCGACCCTCGTGGAACAGTCCCTGTTGACCCTGGTGGAGGGGGACGGTCCGCCGCGCTACCGGATGCTCGAAACGGTCCGCGAGTACGGCGAGGCCCGGCTGGACGCCGTGGGCGCCCGGGATCAGGCGATGGCCGGCCTGGTCAGGTGGGCGCGGGAGCAGGCGGTCGCGCTCGCCGGCCGATTCGTCGGCCCCGACCAGGTCGAGGCGCTGCACCGTTGCGCCGCCGAGCAGGACAACCTGCTCGCGGCACTGCGCTGGGCGATGGGCGAGGACGACGAGCCCGCCACCGTCGACGTCGCGACGGCGCTGTTCCACCTCTGGACGGTGCGCGGCCTGCACCTGGAGGTTCTCGGGTGGGCGCGAGGGCCGCTGGGCGTCGACGACCCGGACCGACGCCGCCGCTCCGCGATCCTGCACGGCCGTGGTGTGGGCAGGCCACTGCCCGACGCCGACCGGCTCGCCTGGCTGAGCCTGTTGGTCGGCGTCAACTCCGGCATCAGCGGTGAGCTTCGGCTCGCGGCGCTCTCCCGGCGGGCACTTCGGACACTGCTCGCCGAGCGGCCCGACGAGGTGTCCTCCCGATTGACCGCGCTCGCGTCGGCGCTGCCCGCGTTCGACGCGTCCGACCCGGAGCAGAGCACCAAGGCTGCCGACGAAATGATCGGGCACCCCGACCCGTACGTGCAGGCGGTGGGCCTCTTCGCCCGGGCGGCCGTGCGGGAGAACGGCGGCATGCCCGAGGCGGTCGTCGACGCCGAGCAGGCCTACCATCGTTTCGCGATCGCCGGTGACCACTGGGGCATGGCGATGGCGGCCGGGGCCGTCGGGCAGTTCCTTGATCCGGGCGGGAGCACCAGGTCGGCCGAGTGGCTGGCGCGCAGCGTCCGGCACATGGAGATGATCGGCGCCACGCAGGATGCCCGCTCGATCCGGGTACGGCTGGACGTGCAGCTCGCCCTGACGGGCGACGCGGAAGCCGAACGACGACTGGTGGAGACGGCCGCCCCGGGCGAGGACGAGGCGGTCGACGCCGCGGTCGCGTGCCTCGGGCTGGCCCACCTGGCCTGGCAGCGCCAGCAGTACGACGAGACCCGCGGGTACGGTGCCCGGGTTCTCCGGATCCTGGCCGGCTGGACGAGCCCTCAGCCGCAGCCGCGCGCCATGCTCCGCGTCGCGGTGGCGGTCCTGGACCTGCGGGTGACACGGGCGCTGGCGGTGCCGGATGAGAGCGTCGACGGCCACGCGGTCGCCCTGTTGACCCTCGCCCGGGAAGACGCGCTCTCCTCGAAGGACCTGCCGATCATCGGGGCGTGGGCCCAGGGCGGCGCCGAACTCGCGGCGCACCGGGGCGACGACGCGACCACACGGGAGCTGTTCACACTCAGCACCCGCATCGGCACCCATGTCGGCATCTTCTTTCCACCCGGAGACGCCGAACGACTCGACGCCGCCCTCGGTGACGAGAAGCAGCGCGAGTCGTTACTGGCCAGGTGGCGCGGCCGGCCGGCCGCCGCCGCAGTCGCCCGGATCCGCGAGCTGATGGACGACCTGCTCGCGCGCTAGACCTTCTTGCGGTAAGCGCGCAGCGCCAGCGGCATGAACAGCGCCACGAAGCCGGCGCACCAGGCGAGCGTCCACCACACGTGGTTGCCCAGTGGGGTGCCGAGGAACAGCCCGCGTACCGACGCCACCAGGTGGGTCATCGGGTTGACGTCCACGAACGCCTGCATCCAGCCCGGCAGGGTGTCGGCGCCGACGAACACGTTGGACGCGAAGCTCAGCGGCATGATCAGCGCGAACATCACCCCCTGCACCGCGCCCGCGGTCCGCACCTTCATCGACACCAGCACCGGCAGCCAGCTCAGGCAGAGCGCGAACAGCACCGCGAGCAGACACCCGGCGATCGCCCGGAACGGGTCGGTGTCGATCCGGAAACCCATCACGTAGCCGATCGCGAGGGTCGACACGGTGACGATGACGTACCGGACGACGTCGCCGAGGACCGCGCCGACCAGTGGCGCGGAGCGGGGGATCGGCAACGACCGGAACCGGTCGAAGATGCCCTTGGCGATGTCGGTGTTGAGGTTGACGCCGATCGCGATGGCGCCGGTCGCGATCGTTTGCGCCAGGATGCCGGGCAGCAGGAACTGCAGGTAGTCGTGGGTCGATCCGGCGACGGCGCCGCCGAAGACGTACACGAAGATGATGAGGAACAGCACCGGTTGCAGGGTGACGTCGATGAGCGCCTCGGGCGTACGCCAGGTCTTGATGAGGCTGCGCTTGGCGAGCGCCAACGAGTGCCGGAGCAACTTGAACGGTCGCGGATTCGAGGTGGTTGTCGACAGCCCGCGGTTTCGCGTCGGTGCCGTGTCGATCAGGGTGCTCATGCCGCGACCTCCGTGGGGCGGGTGGTGTCGTCGTCGGATGCGGTACGCCCGGTGAGGGTGAAGAACACCTCGTCGAGGCTCGGCAGGTGCAGGGAGAGTTCGGTGACCGCGATGCCGGCCGTGGCGAAGCGCGCGACGCTCTCGGTCAGCGCCGCGTCGTCGGTGACCGGCACCGCGAGCACGCCCTTGCGGATCTCGTCGGCCTGCCCGCCGGAGCCGACCTGGGTCAGGATCTCCGCGGTGCGGGGCAGCTGCGCCGGATCGGACGGCCGGACCTCCAGGGTCTGCCCGCCGACCACCCGCTTGAGCCCCTCGGGGGTGTCGTGCGCGATGACCCGGCCGTGGTCGATCACCGTAATCGCGTCGGCGAGCGCGTCGGCCTCCTCCAGGTACTGGGTGGTGAGCAGCACCGTCGAGCCGCTGTTGACCAGCGAGCGGACCACGTCCCACATGTCCTCGCGCTTGGCCGGGTCGAGCCCGGTGGTCGGCTCGTCCAGGAAAATCACGTCGGGGGAGCCGACCAGGCTGGCGGCCAGGTCCAGCCGCCGCCGCATGCCGCCGGAGTACGTCTTGGCCGGCCGGTTCGCCGCGTCGGTCAGGTCGAACCAGTCGAGCAGTTCGGCGGCCCTCCGTCGGGCGCCGGTGCGCCCCAGCTCCAGCAGGGTGCCGAACAGCTCCAGGTTCTGCCGCCCGGTCAGGTCCTCGTCGACCGAGGCGTACTGGCCGGTGAGGCCGATGCTCTGCCGAACGCGCTCGGCGTCCCGTACCACGTCGAAACCGCCGATTCGGGCGGTCCCGCCGTCCGGGGTGAGCAGGGTGGAGAGGATGCGTACGGCGGTGGTCTTGCCGGCGCCGTTGGGGCCGAGCACCCCGAGCACCGTGCCGCGGGGTACGGCGAGGTCCACGCCCTGTAGCGCCCTCGTCTTCCCAAACGTCTTCACGAGGCCCTCGGCCTCGATCACCAGGTCAGCTGTCATGCGCCCAGTCTGCGCGGGCCCGCTGACACCGCCCTGACACGGCACCGACACGTGCTGACACCGGGGGTGTGCGCATCCACGCCGACGGTCGGCGTCACGATATGCTGGCCACGGCAGAGCGCCTGCCAGTGCCCGATGTGGTGGCCCACGCCCGACCACATGCCTGGGGCCAAGAGTCTCCGACTCCGCGTCGATGTGTCGACTCCCGGCGTGCCGGTCACGCCGCCCGTTCGGTGGAGTGCGTGGGGCTGCACCGGAGGCGTCATGTCTGATTTCATCCCCCGGCGGACCCCAGCCCCGGGACGCGCCCGCAAGCGCGCCATCCGGGAGCACGCAGCCCGGGCTGGCGTTGCCTACTCGGAGGCCGCCCGGCAACTCCAGGCGGTCGGTCTTCGGCCCGGCGAAACCCTTTCCAGGTACGGGCGGACGATCTATCCGATCGGGTACGACCCGCACCGCCAGCTGCTCGTTGAACGCCGCGAGCGGCGCTCGTTCGAGGAGCGGGTGTCGGACACCAGGCGGGCCGCAGTCCTGCCGTACGGCCGCGCGCGGCACCTCGTCGAGCGGTTCCCGCCCAGCCGTGGGCGTACCGGCAGCGGGGTGGGCTCGCTCTATCACGGCGAGGGCCGCGAGGAACTGCTCGCGATGCTGTACATCGTGATCATGGTCGAGTCGCCAGGGTTGCTGCCCGAGGTGGGGGATCTCGCCTGGATCGCGGAACTTGGCGAGGACACCGCGCTCGACACGGCCTGCGCCGACCTCGACCGCGAGGCCCGTCGCCTGCTCGACCAGGAGCCGCTGGCCCTCTGGTCGGGCCTTCAGCAGGCGCTGACCATGGCCGAACGCGTTGTGGACGGACCGGTCCGCCAGGAGGCGATCCGGCAGACCGCGCTGTTGAGCACGATGATGACGCCGCGTCTGGGATACGCGGGCGAGCCATGGGTTCCGGGGTTGCCCATCGCCGGTGCCCGGCAGATCCTCGACGCGCTGCTCATCGTCGCCGACGACGGACACGCGCCGGGCACCCGGGCACGCCTGCTCACGCACCCGCACCAGGCGGGGTCGGCCACGATCATCGGTGCCCAGTGGGGTCGGTCGGGTCCGCCGGTGGGCTATCTCGTGTGGCTCGACGGGGCGACCGCGCCGCTGTCGGCCCGCCCCGACGACCTGATTGTCCTGGCCGACCAGGAGACCATTCCCCGGTGAGCGAGGGCCCGACTCAGTGGTGCCCACATCGCCCCCTCCGGGCCCGGTCAGACCCTCGTGCAGAACGTCCCTGCCTGGACCACCGTCGGCTCGATCAACTGACGGCCAGGCGAAAGACCTGCCGGGAACCGCCCTCCGGACCGGGATCGACGGCCTCGGCAGGGGTGAAACCAAGGCGCTCGTAGAAGGCACGCGCACCGCTGACGTAGGCGCCCGGGTGATCGGCACCAAAGGTGACCACTTCGACGGAGCCTGAACCCGGCACAACCCTGCGCATGGCCGCTGTCATCAGTGCACGACCAACACCCTTCCCCCGTGACTGCTCAGCAACGACAAGCCAGTGGACGTGGTGGGTCGGGGCCTTCGCCGTGAACAACAACCCACCCAGGAGATCGGACCCTGACGAGATAGCAACGATCGCTGTGGACCGACGAATGTGCTTGCGCACCGCGTCATGGAAGCCGTGATCGTCGACCATCGGGCCGAACCAGCACTCGACCTGGGCCGCCAGGCCGAGGAAGCCGTCGAAGTCCTGCTCTTCGGCAAGTCTGACGATCACCCGAGCAGTCTGACAGCAACACCCTCGCGTCAGGTGGAGTAGTTGTCCATCAACCCCGCACCACCTCGTCGATCATGCAGTTGTGGTGGGCGACAAAAGCCCCGAATAGCAACAGCTCAGGCACCACAACTCCATGATCGACGAGGCCAGCCGGCCCTAGCGCCGCGATCTTGCACCTTCTGTCCTGGCATACTGGCCATTCCACGCGTATCGGCAACCGAAAGTGCAAGATCGGCGGGGCGAGGGGCGTGGGCGCCGAGGTGTCCTACGGCACCGTCCGGGACTACGTCGCCCGAGAACGCCGCCAACCCCGTCCACGTGTCACCCGCCAGTTCTGAGGCATCGCCGGCGTGTCGAGGCAATCGGGGCATCCCGACGGCCCAGGCTGCCCACTGCGCCCGGCGACACCGCCGGCTACCGGTGGTCTCTCCGGCAACGCGCGCCTACTCAGACGTCGCCAGCTGCTGCACCAGCCGATCCAGGCCGCCCTTGATCAGCTGCCCGTACTCGTCATCGCCAAGCGCGCCGATCCCCGCCTGCGCACGCTGGAGGCACTCCCGGGCACGGTCGAGATCGCCGAGCTTGCGATAGCACTCAGCCAGGTTGAGGTGCAACGACGGATACAGACCGGCCACCGACATCGGAACGCCGGCCTGCGCAACCCGGTCTTCGGTGAGTAAGTCGGCCGCCGCCAGCGCCCGCTCGTCCCAGACCAACTCCTGGTGGACGTCGTCCTGCACATCGGCCATCGAGTGCGCGAGGACGCAAACATGCAGGGGATCGCCTCGCTCGCCGCCGATCTCGTCCCAGATCTGCGCGAACAAGTCGCGAGCAGCCTCACGCTGGCCTTGATGATGATTCAACTGCACGCCTTGGTTAATGCGGGTCAGCGTTTCATCGGTGATCATCAGCTGCTCCTGCACGGCTCATGTCGCCACGATGGCATGGATCGTACTTGCTCAAAATCATCGACAGAACAGCCCTCGATCAGGGCAACTGCACTGAGACGGGACACGCGCGATCGGCTAACCGAGGTGG
Source organism: Micromonospora sp. NPDC005220 (assembly GCF_040607895.1). Taxonomy (NCBI): domain Bacteria; kingdom Bacillati; phylum Actinomycetota; class Actinomycetes; order Micromonosporales; family Micromonosporaceae; genus Micromonospora; species Micromonospora sp. NPDC005220. The sequence continues at coordinate 19,936 of NZ_JBEXHP010000005.1, read as the reverse complement.
ATCAGATAGTCCAGCTCAACTCGATCAGCCCGCATCACGATGTGCGCGACCTCGGCTACCCAATCGTCCACGTAGGTCTGTCTGGTGATGACGATGACGGGCACGCCGCCAGGGATGCGCAGCGCCTCGGCCTCGTCCGGGGTCGGCATCCTCCAAGCGGGACGTTCGCGAATGCTGGTGATGGTGTGCCCAAGGCTGTAGAGCTGCGAGGTGTTGCCACCGGGCCAGGGCTCGTTCGCCGGGTTGGCTATCGGGGTGCCAGCGACCATGTCCAGCAACAGGCGTGAGACGGACATCTGCTGCGCAACGCCGTCGGTACGGAAAAGGAGGTGACGCTCAAGGAGCATCGTTCCTGGCTCCACACTGAACAGTTCGGCTATCGCCGCACTGGCCGGCACCTCGCGGAAGTCCGTGTCCACGCTGTAGGCCGACCACTTCACCTGCTGATCAACCGTGAATGACGTGCCAAGCTCGCCGCTCCGGACCTGCTCCAGCTCCTTGCGGTACCGCTCTGAGGCCACCCGGCGCACGGGCACGATCGGACGCGCGTAGGTGCCGCGTCCTACCTCCGTCAACACCAAGCCCTCAGAACGCAGCAACGCCAAAGCCTCACGAACGGTTCCGCGGGCGACTGAGAATTCAGCCATCAACGTCGACTCACTCGGCAGCAATGAGCCAGGTGGGATGACGCCAGCCTCGATGCGGCGGCGTAGCTCGTCGGCCACCTGACGATATCGACGGGGCTGCGGGTGCGGGGTAGGCACGTTTGTCACCGTACTCCCGATCTTCCTGCCACCTCCTCCGTGCCACGACACGTTGTCAACCTGTCTAGACAGGCTGCACAGACAGGTCTTACCGTAGCAGTGAGACCGGCACGCAGAGAGATCTAGGGGTAGGCACCCGTGCCGGTCTCTCAAGATCGAGAGAAGGTCCCCGTGCGCCGATGGAAGTGGTTCCAGAGACCGCAAGCACCGAAACCACCAAAGCGGCGGGCATGATGCTTGAGCAGCCTCGTCCGGAACCCCCGTTCACCGTGATCATGGCCGGGTTCGTGGTCGACCTCCACAATCGCGCCGTGTGCCCGCGCTGCCAGCCTGATGGCTGCCCGAAGCTGAGGGCTGCCGGGCTGACGTTGAAGGTGTGGCGTGCCAGGAAGCCGGCATGAAGGCAGGTGACATGCTGCGGCTGGACCGAGCTGTCAGCGTTCAGTTCGGGCACCCCATCACCGTACGAGTCATCAGGGTCCTTGACTGGATCACCTACGACGGTTGGGCCTGGATCGACTGCTACCAGGTGGGCCCGACCGGCGACGCCGTCGCGCGACGTTCACTGTTCATCCAGCCGGCGCACGTGCAGTACGTACCGCCTGCGCTGTTCCAGGGGCGCCAGGCACCACGGGCACGGGCCGGCCGGGCTCCCTCGCGGGGAGCCCGGCCGGTGCGGTCGAGGCCGTCGTAGAGCTGTCCGGCCCGCAGTGGGGGGCGTGCTGCGGCGGGAGAGGTACGGACGGCGCGACCGCGCTCCGCGCGGTGAGCCGCCTGCTCAGCTTGGTAGGCGGCCCCGCGTGGAGACGAAGTGGTACGACATGACGGCGAACCCGGGGTCACGGAGCAGCCGCCGGAAGGCGTTCAGTTGACTGGGCGACAGCCCCGCCGCCAGCAGGTCTGGTTCCAACTGGCGGGAGTTGGTCTCGTAGAGCGAGGCCCCGGTCGACCCGCCGGCCCAGCTCTGCGAGTGGGTGATGGTGTCCAGGTCGGTCAGGCCGGCGAGGGCCATCTCGGTGTGCACGTCCTGCGCCCAGCCCAGGTCGGCGCCATGGTCCTCCAGGACACCCATCATGGCGTCCATGACCTGCGCGAAGAGTTTCGCGGCGTCGTCGGTAGGTGCGGTCAGCACCCGCTGCGGCGCGGTGCAGTCGAACTCCTCGACCACCAGCCACCCGCCGGGCGCCAGCGCGCCGGTGAGCGTACGCAGGACCCGTCGTCGATCGGGGAGGTGCAGCAGCACCAGCCGGGCGTGGATCAGGTCGAACGCGTCCCCGGGTGGCGGTTCGGTGCGCACGTCGTGCTGGCGTACGTGCAGGTTGCCCTCGGCCACCAGGTGGGTGGGGTCGATGTCGGTGGCCAGCACGTGACCGTCGTCGCCGACCGCGCGGGCGATCCGCCGGGCCATCGAGCCGCCGCCTGCCCCGACCTCCCAGCAGGTCGCGCCCGGTGGCAGCACCGGGCCGGCCAGCCGGCGCGTCGTGATCGGGTCCAGGAAGGACTCCAGCGCGTGCATCTGGGGAACGGCGTCCGGTGCGCCGTTGTCGAACGTGTACGTGTCATCGCTGGTAGCGGTTGTCATCGGTGTCCACCTCTCCGAGAAGGGTCGGGTTGACTACGGGGTGTCGGCCCAGAGCCGTGGCGTCGGTCGGTTGGCCGGGGGCGGCGTGACGGCGGCGACGCTCAACATCGCCGCCAGCGGGGCCGGGTCGCGGCGGGCCTCCGCGGTCGGCCGGTCGTAGACCACCCGGCCGTACTCCAGCACCGCCACCCGGTCCGCGATCTCGATGGCGTGCTGGAGTTGCTGCTCCACCAGCAGCACGGTCAGGCCGTCGGCGGCGAGACCGTTGACGAGTTCGCGGACCCGCGCCGCCAGATCGGGCGAGAGACCCTCACAGGGTTCGTCGAGCAGCAGCACCCGGGGTTGGCCGAGCAGCGCTCGGGCTATCGCCAGCATCTGCTGCTCGCCGCCGGAGAGTTCGCAGCCGCGGTGCCGCAGCCGCGCCGCCAACCTCGGCAGCAGTTCCAGGACCCGGGCGACCGTCCAGCCCTCGCCGCCGGAGGTGGGGGCCCGCCACGGCGCGGCCGCCAGGTGCAGGTGCTCGGCCACTGTCAACCGGGAGAAGACCCGTCGGCCCTGGGGGACGAGTCCGACGCCGGACTGGGCGATGCGATGCGGTTGTCGGCCGGCGACGTGCACGCCGCCGATCTCGATGCGACCGCTGGACGCGCGAACCAACCCGGCGATGGTGTGCACGAGCGTGCTCTTGCCCGCCCCGTTGCGGCCCACCACGGCCTGGATGCTGCCCGGTCGTACCCGCAGGCTGACCTCGTGCAGGACGATTCCCCCGCCGTAGCCGGCGCAGAGGCGATCCACGGTGAGCATCAGGCCATCCCGTCGGCGTAGGCCTGCCGCACCAGCGGCGAGGTACGGATCTCGTCCGGTGTGCCGGCGGCCAGGGTCTGACCGTCACGCAGCACCGTGACCGTGTCGGAGAGGGCGTACACCAGGTCCAGTCGATGTTCGACAAGCAACACGGCGACCGCCCTGGGCAGCGCCTGGAGCAACTCGACCAGCCGGCCGACCTCGATGGCGGACAGCCCGGCTGCCGGCTCGTCGAGGAGCAGCAGGCGGGGGCGACCGGCCAGGGCCATCGCGATCTCCAACTGGCGTCGTTGCCCGTGCGCGAGCTGCCCGGCGGGCACCGCCGCGACGGCGGTGAGCCCCATCTGCTCCAGTAGCGGGCCCGCCAGCTGCCGCGCGGAGCGTCGGCGTCCGCCCGGCCACCACCGGCGGCGTGGGATGACCCGGGGCAGCGCGGCCACCACGACGTTCTCCGTCGCGGTGAGCGTCGGAAACACCGCGGGTCGTTGGTGGATGCGGTTGATGCCCCGCCGCGCCCGGGCCGCCGGCCCGAGCCGACCGACGTCCCGTCCGTCGAACCGCACCGTGCCGCGCTGCGGTCTGGTGGACCCGCCGATCACGTTGAGCAGGGTCGTCTTGCCGGCCCCGTTCGGGCCGATCAGCGCGTGCCGCTGACCGTCGTGGACGCACAGGTCGACGCCGTCGAGCGCGGCGAGCGAGCCGTACCGCACGCTGACACCCTGGGCTTCCAGCAGGCAGGTCATCGGCGCAGCTCCGGGACGCCTGCCTGCTCAGGAACGGCGGGCTGGTGGGACGGGGTCTCCGGTGGGCGCAACCGACCCCGGGCCCGGGTGACGCCGGTGGGTAACAGGTAGACCGTCGCCACGAACAGCGCGCCCAGCACCAGCGGCGCGTGGCCGGGCAGCACCCCGAACAGCCAGTCCCGGACCGCGATGACCAACGCCGCACCCACCAGGGCGCCGCCCACCGAGGCGGTGCCACCGATGACGACACCGAGCAGCAGCAGCGCGGACGTGTCGAAGCCGAAGTCGGCGGGGGAGATGTACTGCTGGGCGACGACCAGGAGCGAGCCGGCGGCACCGGCTATCGCCCCGGCGGCGATGTGCGCGCCGGACAGGTGCAGCGCCACCCGGTGACCGCTGGCCCGCAACCGCGTCTCGTCGTCGCGGCCGGCCCGCAGCACCAGCCCGGCCCGGGTACGCAGCAGTACCAGCACCGCGCCGACCAGTGTGGCCACCACGACCAGGGCGTACAGGTAGCGGGCCTGATCGCTGGCGAACGCCGGCAGCCCCCAGAACGGGCGGACCGCGGGGATGCCGGCCAACCCGTCCGTGCCACCGGTCACCGACCGCCACCGCCCGAGGACGGTGACGACGAGTTCACCGATGGCCAGGGTGATCATCAGGACGATCACCCCTCGGGCGTGCACGACGAGCGGCACGGTGAGCGCGGCCAGCAGCGCCCCGGCGGCCGCCGCGACGACGAGCTGCACCACGCCGACGTCGGAGACCCGGCTGCCGACCACGGCGCAGGCGTAGGCACCCGCCGCGTACGGTGCGGTCTGCCCGAGGGTGGGCATGCCGGCGACGCCGGTGAGCAGGGCCACGCTCACCCCGACCAGGGCCAGCGCCAGCGTCCGGGCGAGGATCGCCGCGGTGTAGTCGTCGACCACCCAGGGCGCCACGACCAGGCCGACCAGGACCAGCGCCGCGATGCCGCCCCGGGCGCGCCGGATCACCGCGCCGGTCATGCCGTCCGCCATCTGCCGGCCAGGCCGCGCGCACGCACGGCCAGCACCGTGGCCATGGCGACGAACAGCAGAAACGGCGCGGCGGACGGCAGCAGCGCCACCCCCAGCGTCTGGATCTCGCCGATCGCGAGCGCGGCCAGCAGGGTGCCCGCCATCGACCCGAGACCACCGAGGACGACCACCACCAGCGAGAGCAGCAGCACCGTGTCGGCGGTGCCCGTGCCGGGGCCGATGATGGGCGCGCCGAGGACCCCGGCCGCGCCGGCCAACGCACCGGCGGCGGCGAGCACGCCGGCCCGGATCCGGGCCGGACTCACGCCCAGGCAGGCGACCATCTCCGGGTCGTCGACGGCCGCCCGGACCAGCATCCCGGCCCGGGTGCGGCGCACCACCAGGTAGAGCGCGGCGGCGAGCACCGCCGCGACGACGATGAACACCAACCGGTACGCGGCATAGCGGTGCCCGGCGACCACCACCGACCCTTCCAGGGCGGCCGGCACCTGGACCTGCGGGTCGTCGGGCCCGAAGCCGGCGACGAGCAGGCTGCCGCCGGCCAGCGCCACCCCGAACGTCAGCAGCGCCTGACTCAGGTGACTGCCGGTGGCGACCGGTGTGAGCAGGCCGGCCAGGAGCACCCCCGCCGCGGCGGCGGCCAGCACGCCCACCGCCAGCGCCAGCGCCAGACTCGCCCAGCCGCCGTCGAGCAGCGCCGCGGCGGTGTACCCGCCGATCGCGTAGAGCAGGCCGTGCGCCAGGTTGAGGATGTTGGCGACGCCGAAACAGACGACCAGGCCCGACGCGGCGACGAAGACGAGCAGCCCGTAGGCGACTCCGTCCAACGCTGGGATCAGGTACGGGTCGATCCGGTTCGGGCCGGCCGCCACCGCTATCACCGGCCGACGGTCGCGAGGTCACCCACGACGGTGTTGGACAGCGCCCGGCCGTCCTGGCGGACCTGGCGCAGGTACCACTTCTGCACCGGGGAGTGCGTGGTGGTGGAGAACTGCCAGGTGCCGCGCGGGCTGGCGATCTGGCCGAGTTGGCCGATGGCCGTGTTGATGGCCTCGGGGGTCGGGTCGCTTCCGGCGGCGCCGATCGCCCGGTCCAGCACCGCCGCCGCGTCGTACGAGGCGAGCGCGTAGGTCGTCGGCGAACCGTCGTGCTTCGCCTTCCACGCGGCCACGAACGCGCGGTTCTCCGCGTTGTCGAGGTCGGGCGAGTAGTTGAGCACCGAGTAGATGTCCCGGGCGGCCTCGCCCTGCGCGTTGAGCACGCCGCCTTCGGTGAGGAACCCGGCCGCGTACAGAGGGATGTCCTTGATCTCGGACTGCGCGTACTGCTTGACGAAGTCGACGGCGGCGGTGCCGGCGTAGAAGGTGTAGACGGCCGCCGCGCCGGAGGCCTTGATGCGGGCGAAGTACGGGAGGAAGTTGGTGGTGGCCGGGAACGGCGTGAAGGTCGTCTTGCCGTCGGTGTTGGCGAGCTTCCCACCGATCTTTCCGAATGCGTCGGTGAAGCCGCGCAGCTCGTCCCAGCCGCCCTGGTAGTCCGGGCCGATCGCGTACACGGAGCCCTTCACGTTGTCGCGGACGTGCTGGGCGATCGCCGCCCCGGGCTCGTCGGAGAGGTACGAGGTGTGCCAGACCCGGGACACGTCCTTGAGCTCCGGTCGGCCGTTGGAGCCGACCAGTGGCACCTTGGTCTCGGTGAGCAGCGGGGTGACTCCGGCGACCGAGCCGCCACCGACGATGCCGGTCAGCGCGGACACCCGGTCCTGCTTGAGCAGCTTGGTCGCCGCTGGGACCGCGGTCTGTGCGCCGTTGCCCTCGTCCGCGACGACGAGGTCGACCTTCCGGCCGCCGAGCTTGCCGTCGTGGGTGTCCAGGTAGAGCTGGAAGCCGTCACGGATCTCCGTACCGACCGCCTGGTACGTCCCGGACAGCGACGCGAGCAGACCGATCTTTATCGAGCCACCGGCGCTCGTACCCGGAGCGTCGTCGCCGCAGGCCGTGCCGGTGGTCAGCACGGCGGCGAGCAGCGTGGCGGTCAGGGCACGGCTGCGCCAAGGCGTGGTGAGAGGCATGTCTAACTCCAGAGGAAGGGGAAGGGGGATCTCCGGCGTGGGGGCGCCGGGTGGTCAGCGGCTGCGGGCGAGCGCGGCTCGGGCAGCGGGGGTCAGCGCGTCCCCGATGCGGTTGGCCAGCTCGGTCATCTCGTAGGAGACCTTGCCCACGTCGCACTCCGGGGCGGCGAGCACCAGCAGCGAAGCGCCGTCGTTGAAGGCCATGGAGAACATGAACCCGCCCTCGAGCTGGGTGACGTTGGAGATCACCGCGCCGGCGTCGAAGAAGGCCGCCGCCCCGCGCAGCAGGCTGACCAGCCCACTACCCGTCGCGGCCAACTGGTCGGCCCGGTCCGGTGGCAGGTCGCGGGTGGCGGCCACCATCAGGCCGTCGCTGGAGATGGCGATCGCGTGGCTGACCTCGGTCGCGCGCGCGGCGAAGTTGTCCAGCAGCCAGCCGAGATCCTGTTGGTCGGTCACGTGCTCTCCTGTCGCATCATTTGTTGCCGAGGTTGATTGGGGTGCGCCGTCGGTTCGCCACGCCCCGCGCGTACGCGGCCATCGCCGTGGCCACCTGCGTCGGGTCGCGGTACTCGGACCGTTGCCGCTGCTGGGGCACTGTCACACCGCCGGGCACCAGGTGCCGTTGCGGCTGCCTCTTGGGCAGACCGGAGTTGGTGGTCGTGGCGACCTCGGGGGTGGTTGCCTGGGCGGCCGTCCGCCAGGCGTCGTCGGCGGAGCTGGACCACTGCTGGCCGTCCCGGCCGTCCGCGACGTCGCTCTGGAACCAGTGGTTGACCTGTTCGAAGATGAGGAGCTCCTCGGTGGGCGCGTCACCCCGGCCCGGAGGTGTGGGAGCCGGTCGGAACACCGGCGCCGCCGGCAGGGTCCGTTCGGCCGGGGGGCGACCGGCTGTGGGTTCGGGGCGCGGCTGGTACGGCGGCGGAGGGCTCGCCGTCCGCGCTGCCCGCCGGGACAACCGGCCGGGTGCGAGCAGGTACTCCTCCGGTGGCAGCGACCGGATGATGGCCGCGGGGAGTGTCGCCTCGGCGAGGATGCCGCGGCGGGGGCCGCGTCGCAGTTGGACGGTGGCGCCCAGCCGGGCCGCGAGCTGACCCACGACGACCAGCCCCATCGCCCGTACGGCCGCCACGTCGATGGCCGGTGGGCGGGCCAGCAGGTCGTTGAGTTGCTGCATCCGCTGCGCGGACAGCCCCACGCCCTCGTCGCTGATCTGGACGATGACGCGGTCACCCAGGCTCCGCCCGCTCACCCAGGTCTCACTGCCCGGCGGCGAGTACGTGGTGGCGTTGTCCATGAGTTCGGCGAGCAGGTGCACGACCTCGTCGACGGTCTTGGCGGCCACCGCGACGTCCCCGTCGATCATGCCGAGCCGGACCCGCGCGTAGTGCTCGATCTGGGACAGCGCCGCCTGGAGCACCTGTTGCAGGGGGACGTCGCGCTGGCGTACCCGACCCACGCCGACGCCGCCGAGCACCAGCAGGCTGGCGTTGATCCGTCCCATCCGGGTGGCCAGGTTGTCGAGTGTGTACAGCTGGTCGAGCCGGTCGGGATCGGTCTCGTCCCGCTCGACCAGGTCGACCTGGGCCAGCACGGCGTCGACCAGTCGCTGTTCGCGGCGGCTCAGGTGGATGAAGATGTCGGCGGTGTTGGCGCGCATGACGGCCTGTTCGGCGGCGGTCCGCACGGCGGCCTGGTGCACGGCGCTGAACGCCTGACCCAACTCGCCGATCTCGTCGTCGCTGGACGGTTCGAGGGCGGCGCTGGACTGCTGGCGGGCCAGCTTCTGTGGGTCGACGGTGGCGCTGCCGGGCTGTTGGAGTTGGGCCACCACGGCGGGGAGTTGTTCGAACGCGACGGCGTTGGCCGCGTCCCGGAGGCGGCGCAGCCGTCGGGTGATCTGCCGCGCGACGGCCCAGGTCACCAACGCGGTCAGGATCAGGGCCAGCAGGACGCCGGCCGCCTCGGCCACGGCCCGGCGGCGCTGGTCGGCGTGTGCGGCCCGAACGTCGTCGCGGACCGCGTCGTCGACCCGGGCGCGCAGATCGGCCAGGCGGGCGGCGCGCGTCTGGGTGGTGGACACCCAGGCGTCGGTCTCCAGTTGCAGCCGCGACCCCGGCTGGGCCCGGGACACCTCGTCCTGCATCCGTTGCAGGGCGAGCGCCTCCTTGCCGGTGCCGGCCTGCTCCCACCAGATGCCCCACTCGGCTGGGGCCAGGGCCAGGAACGACAGGCTCGACTCGGTGTAGCTGGTGCGGGCCGCGGTGATGTCCTGTTGCATGGCCGGGGTCAGCTCGCCGCCCGCGACGGCGCGGAGCACGGCCACCTGCTGCTGACCGATGGCCTCGGCCGTCTTCGACAGCGCCGCCGAGGCCCGGATCCCGTCGGCGAGTTGGGCGTCCACCACGCCGTGCGAGACGACCTCCCGGAAGTTGATGAGGTCGGCGATCGCGATGCGGTAGCTGAAGGTCATCGCCGACACCGACGCGTGCGTGGCGGTGCGTACCTGGGTGCGCAGCGGGGCGAGGCCGTCCAGAGCCGCGTCGATGCGCCTCAGGAGAGCGGGGTTGGCGTCCTCGTCGGTGGACAGTCGGTCCCGCTGCCCGCGGTAACTGGCGACGGCGTCATCGGTGGCGGAGATCTCCGCGCCGAAGGCGTCCTGCTGCTCCGGCCGGGCATAGGTGAGCAGGTCGGCGGCGGCGATGCGTTCGCGTTGCAGCCGGTAGGCCAGGTCGCCGGCCTCGGCGCCGACCTGCGCCAGGATCTGCAGGTCGCTGGCCCGTGCCGTCTGGCGTGCGCTCTCGGTCAACGCGAGACCGGCGAAGCCGATCACGGCGACCAGCGGGGCCGCGACGATGAGGCGCATCCGGCCGGCAATCTTCCAGCCGCGCCGCCGGGTCGGGTAGGGTCTGGCCGCGTGGGACCGGGTGCTCGACGCCAAGATTGACTCCCACGACTCGTCGATGACGGTCTATCCGCACGTTGCCGAATGCAAGTCCCATTCGGCCGGAAGCCGCGCTCGTAGACCAGACCTGGCCGTGGTACAAACTGCCCGTACCAGCATCTGTACCCAACGTCAGCAACCGGTGACGCCGTGAAGTCGTGCCGGAATTGTCGAGTCAGCGCTGGTTGTCGAGGGGCCCGGCCGGCGGCTGCCGCCGCTCCGGGTCGTCGGTTTCGGTCTGGCCGTTGAGTACCTGGCCGATCAGTTCACGCAGCTCGTCGATCGCGTCCACCACGGCGCCCGGGTCGCGCGCGTCCCGCTGCCCACGCTGACGCGGCACCCGCCGATCCGGCCGGGCTGCCTCCAGCGCGCGGGGGCCTCGGCGACCATCGGCCGCCAGTTGCTCGGCCGCGACCTGCGGCCAGAGCGCGGCCAGCCGGCCGTCGGTGCCGAGCACGTCGTCGCAGCGCAGCGCGAACTCGTGACTGCCGAACCGGCGACCCGACTCGACCGCAGCGACCGTCTCCCGGCTGAACCGCACCAGGTCCGCCAGGGCTCGTTGGGTCAGGCCCCGTTGGATACGGCAGTTGCGCAACTCCCATCGGAACCGCTGACTGGCCGCGGAGTGAGCCGAGCTCGACGGGGACGTGTGCTCCATGCGCTCACCTTCGTGGAACGGGCATTCAGCAGCGGACGCCAGATCGAGATTGGCCGATGCATTGAACATTCACCGAGAGCAATTCTTAACCCAGGACGCGATGGGTGTGAAGACGTTCACCGGTGTGGATCGTCGGGCAAAGCGGTAAAGGCGCCTGCCGGACCCGGTGCCGGTACCGACATGCGCCGGGTGGAGCGGGCAACCCCGCCCCGCCCCACCCCACCCTCGACCTGTGGGCAGGTCAGCGCCGCTGGCGCTCACGCGCACTCAGCCGGCGTGCGCGTCGACCGTCGCCTCACCCCGTGCCGCCGGCACGTCCGTGGACGTCGGGATATCGATTATCGCAAGCAGTGTGCGGTGTGCACGAAACGCGACATTGGGTTTGTACGACCGATGCTGCGCCGGTGACAACCGTAGGCCGGGAATGGTCTCGGCGAGCCGGCTGAGGGCGATCGCGGCCTCAAGTCGCGCCAATCCCGCACCGATGCAGAAATGCGGGCCGTGGCCGAACGACAGGTGATTGCCCCCATCGGCCCGGTGCGGGTCGAACCGGTCCGGGTCACGGAACGCCGCGGGGTCCCGGTTCGCCGCTCCGATCAACAGCAGGCAACGTGCCCCGGCGGGGATCGTCACCGCCCCCAGTGTGACCTCCCGGGTGGTCACCCGGAGCCAGCCGTCGATGGCGGGCGCGAACCGGAGCGTCTCGCCCACGAAGGCCGGGACGAGCGCCGGGTCCGCCGCGATCGCCGACCAGCGCTGGGGCGTGGACAGGGCCTGGTCGAGGGCGTGCGCGAGCAACCCGGCGGTGGTCTCGTGCCCTGCGACCAGCAGGTTGAAGGCAAGGCTCGCCACCTCGGGCACCGTCAGCACGGTGTCGTCGTCGTCCCGGAAGGCCAGGGCCCGGCTGATGAAGTCGTCGCCCCGGTGCCCGCTGTCCACCCGTTGGCGGACCAGATCTTCGCAGTAGTGCCAGAACTCCAGCAGGCCCTGCGCCAGGCGTACCTGCTCGGCCGGGTCCGGTTGCCCCCAGATGAGGGCGATCTGTCCGTCGGCCCAACCGCGAATTCGCCCGATGTCGGCGTCGGGCACCCCGAGGATGTCCAGAACCACCAGCAGGGGAAGCTCGGTCGCGAACTCCGGGATCAGATCGACCTGCTCGCCCTGGCGGGCGGCGAGGCGGGACACCAGCTGGTCGACCCGGCGCCGCACGATCGCCCCGTACTCGGCCTCGACTCGCTCGGCGGTGTTCGCGAAGGTGGCCCGGAGGGCCCGGCGGGTGCGCGGGTGCGCCGGGGGGTCCGCGGCGGCCGTCGTGGGTGGCGCGTCGATCTGCATGATCACGTTCAGTGCCGCCGGGCACACCTCGTAGACCGGGGCGAGGGTGAGCGCGTTGGCGAATGTCGTGGCGTCGGCGAGAGCCCGCCGGACGTGCGCGTGCCTGCTGATCAACCACAGGCCCAGATCCTCGGCGTAGTGCACCCCGTCGGGATCGTCGAGAATGCGTCTCCACATGCTTGCCGGGTCGGTGAGATAGACCCCGGTGAACGGATTCAACCGCATGGAAAGCCTCCTGGTGCACGCGGCGCGAAACCGGCAGCGCCCCCATTTGGCGATCCACTTCAGCCGGGCCGATAATGGCGCGCATCTGCCTCTGGCTCTTCACGGTGCGCTGGCTGGCCGCACAAGTCAAGATTGGTTCCCGTCTATTTATAGCTCGGCATAATTGCGTGTTGCAGCAGACGAGTGAACCTGGCCAGATGCAAGTTGCGGCTTGGCCCTTGCCGTGGAAAGTCGACCCGGTCGGACGGTGGAATCGACTCGCCGCTTTCCCTCATGACCGGGGAAACGACCTCCGGGACGACGAGTGACGCCGCAGGGCCGGGTCGATGGCGTTGACGGAAGCCGGCCCGGTGACGACGGCGCGGGGGGTTCCGGCCCAGGCTGGAACCCCCCGCGCGTCGTGTGGTGACGACCCGGTCAGCGCGCGGCGGTCACGGCGCCCACGGAGCGGCGATGTTCCAGGTGCTGTCGGCGGTCCACAACGTCGGCGTGTTGTACGCGTCGCCGCCGGTACCGTTGCTGAGCCAGACCTCCGCGTTGTAGTGCCGCAGGTACTTGCCGCGGAAGTTGTACGACTCCAGCGACACGCCGGTGCCGGTCAGCCCGGTGCGCGCGCACCAGGTGGCGTCGGCGCGCAGCAGCGCGGAGCCGTCGTCCGGCGAGTTGCGGACCCGGGAGTTCTGGTGACGCAGGTACTGCCCGGGAAAGTTGACCGACTCGAACGAGTAGCAGCCGGTTCCGGCCAGGCCGGGCCGGATGGTGTACGTGGCGTCGGCCTTGAGCAGGCTGGAGCTCGCGGCGTCGACCACCTCGGTGTAGGCCAGGCTGTCCTGGTGGCGCAGGTACCGGTTGGTGAAGCCGGGCGTGGTCACCTGCAACGACCGGCGGGTGTTGACCGGCAGCGCGACGGGCGCCGAACTGCCGATGGTCTTCGAGGCGTTGATCAGGGCGGTGTTGGCGGCGCGCACCCGCGCCTGGTCCATCTTGATCACCTGTCGGTCGTAGGTGAGGAAGCCGTTCAGCTCACCCTCCAGGTCGGTGATCTCGGTGTAGATCGAGGCGCTCAGCCCTTTGCCGATCATGAGGTTCTGGCTGCCCTGCACCAGCCCCAGGTACCGGTCGGTGAGGGCGCTCGAGCTGGACTGCCACTCGTACGCGAAGAAGCTGCCGTTCGGGCTGTACTCGTGGCCCGGCGTGTGCAGGCCCAGGCCGCCGAACTCACCGAGCACCGCGATCCGGCTGCTCGACGGTACGGGGGAGTCCGGCCCGAGGTAGACGTGCCAGTCGTCGATGTCGCCGTTGCCGGGGTCACCGAGGGACTGGCAGCAGTTGTGGCCGCTGTGCGGGTTGACCAGACGGGTCGGGTCCTGGTTCTTGATGTTCTGCGCGACCCGTCGGGTGTCGGCGAGGGACCGCTCGCCCCAGCCCTCGTTGTAGGGCGTGTACGCGACCACGGCGGGTGAGCTGCGGTGCTCGTCGACGATCTCGCGTGCCTCCGCCTCGAACTGCGCCTGCTGGGCGTCGGTGGGGTCGACGTCCTGCGCGGTCAGCGACGGGATGTCCTGCCAGACCAGCAGGCCGAGCCGGTCGGCGTGGTAGAACCAGCGCTGCGGTTCGACCTTGATGTGCTTGCGCACCATGTTGAAGCCCAGGTCCTTGTGTTTCTGCAGGTCGAAGGCGAGGGCGGCGTCGGTCGGCGCGGTGTAGAGCCCGTCCGGCCAGAAGCCCTGGTCGAGGGTGCCGACCTGGAACACGAACTGGCCGTTGAGCTTCGGGCGCAGCACACCGTTGACCAGGCCCGTGGTGATCTCCCGCATCCCGAAGTAGTGCGTGGTCCGGTCCACCGTGGCGCCTGCGGCGTTGCGTAGGGTCACCCGGAGGTTGTAGAGGAACGGGTCGTCGGGTGACCAGCGGCGGGCGTTGGGCACCGGCACGCTGAAGTCGGTGAAGCCGCCGGTCGCCGAGCCGACCACTGTGGTGCCGTTCAGCGCCTCGGCGAGCACGCTGTGACCGCTCACGTCGCCACGGGTGAAGACCCGGACCCGCAGGGTGTTGTTGGCGAGGTTCGGGTAGACGTCCACGCTGCTGATCGAGGCGGCGGGCACCGGCTCCAGCCACACCGTCTGCCAGATGCCGGAGCTGGGGGTGTAGAAGATCCCGCTCGGGGTCTTGGTCTGCTTGCCGATGGCGGGCAGGCTGCCGTTCTGCCGGGTGTCGGTGGGATCCCAGACCTTGACGACGATCTCGTTGGTCCCGGTGCTGAGCTGGGGAGTCACGTCGAAGGTGAAGGCGTCGTAGCCGCCGGTGTGCGCGCCGACCCGGACGCCGTTGACCCAGACGGTGCTCTGCCAGTCGACGGCGCCGAAGTGCAGCAGGGTGCGTCGACCCGACCAGTTCGTCGGGATGGTGACGGTGCGTCGGTAGAACAGGTAGTTGCGGTTGTCGTTGGCGGCCCGTTGGATGCCGGACAGGGCGCTCTCCACCGGGAAGGGCACGTTGACCCGCTCGGGCAGGTTGGTGCCGAACTGTGGGGCGTCGTCGGTCGTCGACTGGCGTAGCTGCCACTCGCCGTTGAGGTTGAGCCAGTCCGGCCGGGTCATCTGCGGTCTCGGGTACTCGGGCAGTGGTGTGCCGGTCAGGGCCTGGCTGGTCCAGGGGGTGGTCAGTGGTGGCGTCCTGGGCGGTGCCGCGTACGCCGGCGAGGCCGGCGCGGCGAGAAGGCCGGCGACCAGGGCCAGAACGAGCAGCAGTGGCAGGGCGGGGCGGATGGGGACGTGACGTGTCATGCCGTCTCCGAGGGGCGAGTCGCCGCGGGCGGTGCAGCCAGGCCCGAAGCGCGTGGGTGGTGGGCGTCGGGTGGTCATTGACGGGGGACGGGCGTCAGCGACGGATGTCGGTGGGATTTCCACACGCCAACGATGGCTGGAATATTGACATCCATCATCACCTGTATAACGTTATAGAGCCGCGCCGGGCGTCCCGTCAATGCTTGTTCATCAATGCCCTGGCGGGCCCGCCCGTCGCATTCGGGAAAGGTTGGTGGATGGGCGTCAACCTGAAGGACATCGCCCGGCGCGCCGGGGTCTCCCTGGCCACCGTCTCGAACGTGGTGAACGGGTACCGGCCGGTGGGGGAGCGGACCCGACAGCGGGTGCAGCAGGCCATCGACGAACTCGGCTACAGCCCCAACCTCGGCGCCCGGCATCTCCGTCGGGGCCGTACCGGCCTGATCGCGCTGGCCGTCCCGGAGTTGACCAACCCCTACTTCGCCGAGCTCGCCGAGATCGCCATCGCCGAGGCCGCCGCGCTCGGCTACACGCTCGTCATGGAGAACACCGCCGCCGACCGTGCGGTGGAGCTGGCGCTCCTCGACGGCTCCCGGCAGCGCGTCATCGACGGCCTGATCCTCAGTCCGGTGCGGGTCGGTCGGGAAGAGGTGCTGGCCCGGACCGCAGACAGTCCACTCGTGCTGATCGGCGAGGGTGTCTACGACGTGCCGCACGACCACATCGCCATCGACAACGTGGCCGCCAGCCACGCGGCGATCCGGCATCTCGTGGCGATCGGCCGTCGCCGGATAGCGTTCATCGGCGCCACTGCGGGCGGTGACCGGCAGTCGGCGCACCTGCGGGTCCGGGGTTACCGGGAGGCTCTGGCGGCCGCCGGTCTGCCGTACCGACAGCGGTTGGTCGCCGGCACCGACGCGTTCGGTCGGCTCGACGGCAGGCGGGCCATGCGCGAGCTGCTCGCTCTCGGCGACCCGCCGGACGCGGTGTTCGGCTACAACGACCTGGTCGCCATCGGCGCGCTCCGCGCGCTCGCCGAGGCCGGTCACCGGGTGCCCGAGGACGTCGCGGTAATCGGCATCGACGACATCGAGGAGGGGCGGTTCAGTGTCCCGACCCTCACCACGATCGCGCCGGACAAGAGGGAGATCGGCCGTCTCGCGGTGCGTCGCCTCGTCGCTCGCATCGAGGGCGCGGAGGTCGCGGGGCCGCTGACCGTACAGACGCCGTTCCGGCTCGTCCGCCGGGAGAGCACCGGTACACCGGGCGACTGACGCCCGCCGCCCGCGACGACCGCGCCGCGGCGATCCATAGCCCCGGTGGTACGACCCAGAGAGGATGACCCGCTAGATCCATAAATCTCAATATGATGACCGCTATCTCGACTGCGGTGCGCTCACCAGGCGTGCCATCCTGATGCGGAGGAATGCATGGTTCGCTGGCGTACCCTCACTGGCCTGCTGGCCACCGCGTTGACCGCGGTGACCGCGGCCAGCCTCACCCTCACCGCACCGGCCGCGGCCGACAGCCCGGTGACGCCAACCGTCGTCGGCGGCACCCCCGCCGCACAGGGCGAGTTCCCGTTCATGGTGCGTCTCTCGATGGGCTGCGGCGGGGCGCTGTACAGCCCCCGGCTGGTGCTCACCGCGGCACACTGCGTGGGCTCGACCGGCACCAACACCAGCATCACCGCGACGCTCGGGACGGTCGACCTCCAGTCGTCCAGCCGGATCACCGTCCGGTCCAACTACGTCTACCGTGCCCCCGGCTACAACGGCGCCGGCCGCGACTGGGCGCTGATCCGGCTGGCCAGCCCCGTCACCGGGCTGAGCACGCTGCCGATCACCACCACCACCGCGTACGACAGCGGCACCTTCACCGTCGCCGGCTGGGGCGCCGCGCGCGAGGGCGGCGGCCAGCAGCGGTACCTGCTCAAGGCGACAGTGCCGTTCGTCAGCGACTCCGTCTGCAACGCCAACTACGGCGGGGACCTCATCCCGGCCCAGGAGATCTGCGCCGGCTACGCCAGCGGCGGCACGGACACCTGCCAGGGTGACTCGGGTGGCCCGATGTTCCGCCGCGACGCCAACAACGCCTGGATCCAGGTCGGCATCGTCAGCTGGGGCAACGGCTGCGCCCGGCCCAACTACCCGGGCGTCTACACCCAGGTGAGCTACTTCGCCTCGTCGATCGCCTCGGCCGCGGCCAGCCTCGGCGGCTGACCGTACACCCGCTCGGGCGGCCCGGACGGCACGGTCCGGGCCGCCCGTCTGTGCGTCCCGATGGGTGGGCGGCGAGTGGGCCACCCGACAGAAACGGCGGGCCGTCCCGGCGGCGGCGGCCGCAGCGGTGATGATGGGCCGGTGAAGATTCTGTCCATCCAGTCGTCGGTCGCCTACGGTCACGTCGGCAACTCGGCGGCGGCCTTTCCCCTGCAACGCCTCGGGCACGAGGTCTGGCCGGTGCTGACCGTGCACTTCTCCAACCACACCGGTTACGGCGCCTGGCGGGGCCCGGTGATCCCGGCGGCGGACGTGGCGGAGGTGATCGCGGGCATCGGGGACCGCGGGGTCCTCGGCAGCGCCGACGCGGTGCTCTCCGGCTACCAGGGGGACCCGGCCGTTGGTGCGGTGATCCTGGACGCGGTGGCGACGGTCAAGGCGGCCAACCCGGCCGCGGTGTACTGCTGCGACCCGGTGATGGGCGACGCCGGTCGGGGCATGTTCGTCCGGCCCGGAATTCCGGAGTACCTCCGGGACACCGTGGTGCCGCGCGCGGACATCATCACGCCGAACCACTTCGAGCTGGACTTCCTCGCCGGCCGCACGACGAACTCGCTGGCCGAGGTGCTCGACGCGGTCGACGTGGTGCGCGCGAGCGGACCCCGGCACGTGTTGGTGACCAGCGTGCTGCACGGCGACCTGCCGCCGGACTCGCTGGAGGTGGTGGCGGTCTCCGACGAGGGCGCCTGGGCGGTGACCACGCCGCTGCTGCCGATCAGCCCGAACGGTGGGGGCGACGTCACCGCGGCGCTGTACCTCGCGCACCTGTGCACGACCGGCTCACCCGCGACCGCGCTGGAACGCACCATCGCCTCGGTCTACGCCGTGCTCGAGGCGACTCTCGCGGCGGGCACCCGGGAGATCCAGCTGATCGCGGCGCAGGACGTGATCGCCGACCCGCCGGCCCGTTTCACCGCCCGCCGGCTGCGCTGACGGCGGGTCGCTGACCGCGGACCGGCTGCGCTGACGGCGGGCGGCGAGACCGGCGGCGGTCAGCGGCGCTCGGGGACGGCCATCTCGCCGAGCAGCGACCAGTCCTCCTGCGGCACCGTGGCGTTCACGATGCGCGGCGTCTCGGCCAGGTGCGGCGGCAGGGTCTTCTGGGCCGCGCGGAAGTGGTCGGATTGGACGTGGGCCGCGCCGGCCTGGTCGTCGCGGAACGCCTCGACCAGCACGTACTCGGTCGGATCGTCCACGCTGCGGGACCAGTCGAACCACAGGCAGCCCGGCTCCGCCCGGGTCGCCTCGGTGAAATCGGCGGCGATCTGCGGCCACCGGTCGGCGTGCTCGGCCAGAACCTTGAACTTGGCGGTAATGAAGATCATGGCCCCAGGCTACCCAGCCGGGCGGGCGCGGGCGACGACATCCTCGGGGGTCAACGGCGCCTTCGGGTGGTGCGTCAGACACAGCGGGGTGCGGACCTTGACGAACGAGAATCCCTCCCCGGCGGCGTAGAACTCACCGCTGTTGAGCAGGCCGATGTCCGGCAGCCGTCCGCCCTTGGCCTCGGCGAGTTGCCGGGCCGCGTCGATCTGCGCCGGCGCGTTGAGCAGCCCGAAGAACTGCGTCGTCGCGTTGCCGGAGATCTGGTTGTGCAGACCCTTGGGCGCCTGGGTGGCGAAGACCAGCCCGAGCCCGTACTTGCGGGCCTGTGCGGCCAGCGCGATCGAGCTGGCGGTGCAGGCAGTGGTGCCGGTCGAGGGCGCGAGTGTCTGCGCCTCGTCCATCACGAACAGCCCACCCAGCGGCCGGTCACCGGCGGGGTGCCGCTTGATCCACGCGAAGAGCGCCATCTGCAACTGGTTGACGAAGCTCTGCCGCTCCTGATCGGAGGTGAGGCCGACGAAGCTGATCACCGACACCCGGGCCCGCCGCCCCGCCGACGGCGTCAGCAGCAGCCCCGGGTCGGCCGGCGCGCCGACCCCGCCGAAGAGCGGATCGGTGACCATCGCCGCCTTGAGCGCCTCGGCCAACTCCTCGGCGAGCTTCCCGGCGCGGGCCAGCCGACTGACCCCCTCCGGCAGGTCGGTGAGGAACTCGGTGAAGCCGGGCAGGCCCACCATCCCGCTTCGCGCGTACGCCTGAAGGGCCTCGGTGAGGACGGCCTTGCCCTGCTGGGCGAGCCTGCTGGAGCGGTCGACGCCGGCCCGTGGCGCGAGCGCCTCCACGGCGGAGCGGACCGCCTGGTCGAACTCGTCGGGCCAGTCCCGCAGTGCGGTGAAGTCGGGCAGCGGCTGGAAGCTCAGCGGTCGACCGGCGGTGACCCGGGGCGTCCAGACCACCACCTCGGTGTGTGCGAGGTAGTCGGTGGCGCGTTCGGCGTCGCCGGGGCCCCAGCCGCTCGGCGGTTCCGGCCAGGCGTCACCGAGCCGGGCGAGGTCGTTGTTGGGGTCGAGTACGATCGCGGAGACCCCCGCGCGGGCGCACTCCTCGACCAGCCGACGGATGAGCACGGTCTTGCCCGAGCCGGACCCGGCGAACACCACGGCGTGGCGGCGCAGCGACTCCAGGGGCACCGTGAACGGGTGGCCGCCGTCGACGGTGCGCCCCAGCCCGATGGCCGGACCCTCGACGTCACCCCCGAGCTCGGCCGGCTCACCGGCAACGTCGGCGGCCGGCCCGCCGGCAACGTCGGCGACCTGCGCGCCCGTCGCATCGGGATCGGCGCCGCCCGCCGGCGTACCCTCGTCGCCGGGCGCTGCCGGTGGGTCGCCGCCGTCGGG